>JBEDND010000234.1:0-2955 GCA_041170785.1 Bacteroidota bacterium
CTGCTGCCGGAGGCCTTGTTCCGTGAATCTGCAAACGGCTCCTATTTATCGGGAAGGTCTATGCAACGGCACAGCCTGTTCTACAATAAATACGAAGGCGGATTTTCGTTGGAATACACGTTTCAAAAACAGGAACAAAATTCTTTACTCGGCAATGGGAATGAGCGCAGAACACACCGCCAACACCTCAGCACGCTCCGGCTTTCCGGATCCGGCCCCTGGCTCTGGAATCAATACCTGGAACTCAGCCAAACGGGCGCGCGCTCCGACTTCTTCGAAGCCAACAACTACGCCTTCCGGCAATACAGCATTGAAGAAAAGATTACGTACAATGGCCTGCGGAACTTCCGCATCAGCCTGTTCGGAAAATACCTGCCGTTCCACTTTACCGACAACAGCTTGCGCAGCGGATCACAATGGGATGCCGGATCTGAATGTCAGCTTGGCTTGTTTGGCAGCAGCAATATGGAGGCAGCTCTGTCCTACAGCCGCATCGAGTTTCTCGGACCTGCCGGCGGGCCTGCCGCTTTTGACGTGCTGCGCGGTTTACAGCCCGGTAACAACCTCAGATGGAACATCGCCCTGCGCATGAAAACCGGAGACCATGTGCAAATTGACTTTGGTTATGAAGGAAGAAAAATTGCCGACCTGAACACCATCCACAACGGACGTGTTGAAGCGCGTTACCTGTTTTGATCCGGTGCTGCTTCCACCGTATAGGCAAGGGTTACTTCGGCCGTCCAGGCCAAACTTACCGCCAGTGGAATGAAGAACAAATACGGGTATGGAACCTGAATGAACAAGGTAAACACCCACAAATACACGTGCAGGCTGCCCATCAGAAACACCGGAAGCGGCATCTTCGCGCGATAGCTTCGGAAATACAGCCAGATGAACACGGCGACCGTGAGCAGTGACATGCACAGGTGCAGCAACCGCACCACTTCTATACGTTCGGCAAGCGTACCCGGTATCAGTCGATAGCACCAAAAAGCAAATCCAAGTCCTCTGCTGATTTGAAACGGATCATCACCGGCTTGCTGCCAGGCTTGTCCGGACCATTCCTTATGCGCGGCCAGTGCATAATAGTCCTGAGCGTTCATGAACGACTGCGGTCGTTCGAGGAGAAATGGCAACACGTACAGCAGTAAAATCCCAGCCAGTACAGGAATGCCCACCTTCAGGATGAATGGAAATCCGCGTTGCTGCCACAATACCACAACGGCCAGGGGCAACCATAAAACCAGGGAAAAGCGACTCAATAAAATGCACACCAGTGCTGCTGCTGCCAGCCAGGGATTGATGGTTTTCAGGCTGCGGCAAAACAACAGATAATATCCGGCCAGCAGGAGTTCAATAGAATAGCCCATGTCATCCCGCTGAAACAACAGCAAGAGCAACATGAACAGAACAGGCACATAGGAAAGCATGGTTGCGGTGCGCGAATGTGTTGCCGAATGCTGCAAAGGGCGGATGAACACCAGCGCGAACACATAAAAAAGAATCAGCGACCACACGCGGGCATCCATTCCGAACCATTCAGAAACCACAAAGGGCAACCAGTGCATGGGCAAATAGGTCGGGGCGAGGTAATAGCCAAATTCGGTGATGGTATCATACGGAACGGCACCGGTGAGCAAGCGTTGCACAAACAGCTGCACGGTTGGAATCACGTCGCTGTGCGCGGCATCGAGCAGGTAGGCATCAACCACTCCGGCATACACAAACAAACCGGCCACCATGGCCAGGAACAGGCCCGGCCTGAGCCACGAAACAGGAACCGAATCAGTGACTGGCCTCGCCACCAAATGCTGCCTGCCGATATACCAAAACGGAACGATGGCCGCCGCCAAAGAAACCAAAGGCCCCAACCAATGGCCTAAGATTCCGGGTTTCACCACGGTAACCAGCAGCTGAAGCAATATACTTCCCAACACCACCACCCTGGTTTGTTGCCTCATGTTCAAGTGCAGTTTCATGGCTTGAGCTAAACACAAAACAGCCCGTCATCGCTAACGGGCTGCCTTGTTGCCTTACGGACAAGATTATTTCAGGTTCAGCTTGGCAGAGCCAATCATGTACCCTTCCGTGTAAATTTCGATGTTGTAATTGCCTTTTCTGAAGCCATTGAGGGGCTTCCAGCGGGAAGTGAATTCCTTTTCGGAGCGCTCAAATACGAAGGGGATAGAATATGTGTACAGGCTTTCCTTTCCGTCGTACATCATTTTGCCTGATTCATTGCCCGGATTGGCGATGGTCACACCTTCCGGACCGGTCACCTTTACGTAGAGTGTGCGCGGACCTTCAGCAGCTTCGTTATTCTCAGCCACCTTCATGATGATGCGCAACACCTCGGCAGATCCTGCCTTATCTGTGGTGCTTTCTTTTTCACTCATGAATTTCTTCTTCATCGCATCCACACGCATAGACGCGGCCTTCAGGCGCTCGGCAATGGATTTCAGGCGCTGGGCTTCCTTTTGCAAAGTGGCATTTTTCTGGGCTGCAGCGGTTAACTCCTCTTGTTGGGCCTGATTGTTTAACTCCAGCTTGTTGTTGATTTCCTTGAGTTCAGTATTTTCCTGTTCCAGCTTGGCAATGTAAGCCTGCATCTCTTCAATCTTCTTCTTGAGGTCGCGCTTGTCTGATTCGCTGGATTTCTTTTCGCGCTGCATCTTGGCAACCAGGCGGCTCAGCTCTTCTTTCTTGGCCGACAATTCTGCGCTGATGGTCACATTTTTGCTGGCCAGCTGCACGCTGTCGGCCTGATATTTTGCCAGTAAAGACCGGGCGTCCATCAACAAACGCTCTTTCTCCATATTGATTTTTTGTTCGGTAACCAGCTGGCCCTGAACCTGCGTTTTGTCTTTATCACCCTTCCTCCACATATACAGCAGACCAAGGTTCAGGGTAAGCAGAACCCCAATGATCGAGTACAACAGCACTCTGCTCTTTTTA
>JBEDND010000235.1:0-12098 GCA_041170785.1 Bacteroidota bacterium
CATAAAAAAGGAGTTACGAAATGACTGTACAAATCATCTTGTTTGTCGCCGTAGGCCTCATCGCCGGCGGTGGGTTAGGATTTTTTATATCCAACCTGTTGCAAACGAAAAAAAGCGAAAATCAAGCCCAGCAAATCATCCGTGAAGCCACTCAACAGGCTGAAAACATCAAGAAAGACCGGATCCTTGAAGCAAAAGAGAAATTCCTTCAACTCAAGGCCGAACACGAAAAGGAAGTGAACCGCCGCACACAGGAACTGGCCACTGCTGAAAACAGACTCAAACAAAAAGAACAGAGCCTCGATCAGCGTATTCAAAATGCCAAATCCAAAGAGGAAGAAGTTGAAAAACTGAAGCACAAGCTGCACCAGCAAAACGATGCACTTGCCGTGAAACGCCAGGAACTCGAAACGCAGCGCGAACAGCAAATCAAAGCATTGGAAAAGATTGCAGGGCTTACTCAGGAAGATGCCAAAGAGCAGATGCTTGAAACCATCCGCGCTACCGCCCAAACGGAAGCCCTGCAGGTGGCCAAGAACATCCTCGACGAAGCGAAAGTGACTGCCACCCGCGATGCCAAGCGAATTGTGCTGCAAACCATTCAGCGCACTGCGGCAGAAGAGGCCATCGATAATACCGTTACGGCCGTTGCCATCGAAAACGATGAAATCAAAGGCCGGATCATCGGCAGGGAAGGCCGGAACATCAAAGCCTTTGAAGCCGCTACCGGAGTGGAAATTGTGATTGACGATACGCCTGAAATGGTGATGCTTAGCTGCTTCGACAGCGTGCGCCGTGAAGTGGCGCGCCTCGCGCTGCAGCGCCTTATTGCCGACGGAAGGGTGCATCCAGCACGTATTGAGGAAGTGGTGGAAAAAACCCGCCGCGAAATTGAAGAGGAAGTACTCGCCTGGGGCGAACGCACGGTGATTGACCTCGGCATCACAGGCCTGCATCCCGAACTGATCCGCTATGTGGGTCGCATGCGTTTCCGCGCTTCATACGGACAGAATCTCCTGAAACACAGCCGCGAAGTGGCACGCCTCTGCGCTACCATGGCTGCTGAAATGGGTTTGAATCCGAAAATGGCAAAACGCGCCGGTTTGCTCCACGACATAGGCAAAGTGCCTGATTTTGATGAAGAAACCCCGCATGCTTTGCTGAGTATGAAGCTGTGTGAGAAATATGGCGAGCATGCCGACATCTGCAACGCCGTTGGTGCACACCACGACGAAATCGAAATGAAAACCCTCATCGCGCCCATTGTGCAGGCTTGCGACGCCATCAGTGGTTCTCGCCCAGGTGCCCGTCGCGCAGATGAATCTTATATGAAGCGTATCAGCGATATGGAAACCATGGCCTTGGGTTATCCGGGCGTGGAAAGCTCCTTCGCCATCCAGGCAGGTCGCGAGCTGCGTGTCATCCTCAACGCCGATAAGGTGACGGATGAACAGGCCGATACCATTGCCTTCGATTTGTCGCAACGCATCACCAAAGAGATGAAGTTCCCCGGACAAATCAAGATTACCGTTATCCGGGAGAAGCGTTCTGTAGGCTTCGCCAAGTAATCCTGCCACATGGACAGGCTGCTGGTGTATTGGAATCCAAAGGCCGGCGGAGGCAAGGCCATCCGCGTGCAACAATTGGTTTGCCGCATCCTGAAGCAGGAACAACATACGTTTACCATTACCGAACGGGCTGCAGATGCAGCCCGTTTTGCTGAAGACGGTTCCTGTATGATCATCGCCATTGGCGGCGACGGAACGTTTAACCACCTGATCAACCAGTTGCCTTTGCGGAGCGATGTGGTTTTGCTGCCCATCTCGGCGGGATCAGGAAATGATTTGGCGCGTATGCTGCACCGCAACCTTCGTCCCGAAGAGCAATTGCGCGGTGCCCTGAAGCAGGGAATACCTCAGCCGTTGGATGTATGGCGCGTGAATGGCCACCGTTTTTTGGAAGCCTGTGGGATGGGTTTCGATGGTTGGGTGGCTTACAAGGCAGCGGCCCTGGCGCGTTGGTTTCCTTCACCATTGCGCTACAGCCTTACGGTGGCGCGATATATCTTTACCGCCAGGCCATTTCAGGCCAGGATGCTGGCCGACGGAATCGAAGTATGGAAAGGTTCACTGTTTATGGCTTCCGTAGGCAATGGCTTCTTTGCAGGTGGTGGCTATCGTTTGTGGCCCAAGGCGCAAGTGCACGATGGCCGCATGGATGTGTTGCTGGTGGAACCGATTCATCTGTTTCAACGGCTGCTGTACGTGTTATTGGTGCGCAGCGGTGCGCATGTCCGCTTGCGGGTTACACGCTATTTTCAGGCTTCACGGCTGGAACTGCATACCTCTAAATCCATTCGGATGCATACAGATGGTGAACCGCTCGAAGGCACTTCATTTCTGTTGGAACACGCCGGTGTCATAAGTTGCTTAGGATCGGCTGTCTGAACGGGTAATCCCCGGTATGTGCTGGCGCAAAAAAAACAGGATAGTCGCCGCAGTAGGTGTCAGTGATTCATCCTTAATTTCACAGGCGCAATGCAACATGGATATTTGGAACAGGTGTCACCTGATCGGCAGGCAGCCTTCCTGGAACTGTACCAAACGGTGAAAGCCCATATGCCTGAAGGTTTCCTGGAACATGAGGGTCCTCATGGAATCAATTTTTCTGTACCCCTTGAAACCTATCCTCAGGGCTACCACTGCGACCCCAAACAGCCGCTGCCGTTTATCACCATTGCCGCGCAGAAGAGTCATTTTGCGCTGTACCATATGGGCGTGTACGCGCGCAAAGACTTATTGGATTGGTTTACTGCGGAATACCAGGCGCGTTATCAACGGAAACCCGACATGGGTAAAAGTTGCATCCGTATGAAGAAATACAACGATTTGCCGCTGGAACTTCTTGGTGCGCTGTGCGGCAAAATGACCCCTGCAGACTGGATTGCCTGTTATGAAGCGGCTTTCAGAAGCGGAAAGTAAACCCAAGGACGGTATTTAGCCCTTCAAAGGTTCGAGCAACCTTTAAGGTTGTAATTCTCCTTCAAGAGCATCGCTCAGGAGCGTGGGTGGTACCGCCTCTGTCGCTGGAACTGCCACTGGAGCACTTTTACCTTTTTTTGATTTGGCAGGAATTGCCGGTTGCGCGTCGGGGGTTGCGGTGGCCAATGCTTTTGCCGCACTTCCCGGGGTGTAATTATTCTTCTCTCGAAGTTCCTTCAATACCTCAAACCACCGATCACCCAAACAATCTTTCAGTGCGGTTTCTCTTTGTTCCACAGCTTTTTGCTGCAGCTTAAGCCGTATGTTGGCATCCAATGGTTCAGCAAAAGCAAAAGAATCTAAAAAGGCGCGGTTTAAATGCAGCAGACATTGAATTCGCTCAGCCTCTAATGTGCCGAAGTTGTTGTACATCCATTCAACATTGGCTTTGGCACGGGCTTCGGTGCCCGGCTTTTGAACTTCAGTCTGTGGATTGGAGGGCACAGGCGGAACTGCCACAGGAACAACATCGTCCTGCGCAAAGACAGAACATGGTCCGAGCATAATCAGCATGACGAAAACTAACTGCTTCATAAGGCAAGTATAGCACTTGTGTTCCATATGCATTCAATGGTGAGCATAGACGGCGCTAAGCATAAAAGCCAAAGGTTGCCTGAGTCGGCGGCTCCAGTAATATTCGTTGTGCGCATGTCCTTCGAAGTACAGGCTCAGCCATTGTTTGCTGTCGAGTTTGTGGCTCAGGATCCGGTCGGCTTTCTGTTGCCACGCGGGGTACAAACTGTCCAGGGTTTGATTTCCGCAGTCGAAATAGATATGGCTGTTCGCCCTGCGGAGGGTTGCCCCTTTTTTCTTCAGATAGTGCAGAAACATTTGTGGTATTTCCGGATGAATATAGCCGATGCTGCCTGGCCAATGCGTTGAAATACAGGCTGCAGCGCCAAACACCTGGGGGTATTCGCAGATGGCGTACATGGAAATGAGGCCGCCAAAGCTCGAACCCGCTACCATGGTGTGTTTTCTGTCTGGTAAGGTGCGAAACTTCTGGTCGATGAGTGGTTTCAGTTGCTGTACCAAAAAGTTCAGGTATGCATCGGAAATTGGGGCACCGCCAAATTGCCTGTAAATGCTGTCGAGCATGCATTTGGGTAGCGCTTCGTAGCACGACTGTGGCCCGTATTCCCGACGCCTTTGCGCACTGTTCCAAATGCCAACTACGATGCAGGCCTGAAGGGTTCCTGTGCTGAGGGTGTCATCGATGTTCCATGCATTTCCGCCATAAGCCAGTTGTGGGTCGAACAGATTTTGTCCGTCGTGCATGTACAACACAGGGAATCGCCGTTGGGAATCCTGGGCATATTCCGGCGGCAGCCATACATCTACAGGCCGGGGCAGCAAATCCGGCCCACCCATGGAATCCAAACGGACAATGGTGCCGCGGGCAACCTGAGGAATTGCCTGGCCCTGTAATTTCCGGGGCGGAAAAATGAACAGAAGGCAGTAACTCAAGAATACAGCTGCCTTTATTAGTTTCGTTTCCTTAGTCATTTAACGCGGTTGCCATGAATGATACTTGTCACTAGTTAATTCAGAATACTTCACTAAACTTGAGGCACAAATTACTGCGATGAAACGAAAACTATTAACACTGCTTGCCGCTCTTTCGGCAACAACAGGACTGCTGTGGGGGCAAGCACCTTCTGGCTTCAACTATCAAGCAGCTTTGCGGAACACTTCCGGGTCGCCATTGGCCAGCCAGAACGTGAGTTTGAGATTCACCATCCGCGATGGCGGCGTAGCCGGCTCAATTCTTTTTCAGGAAACCCATAACAAAACCACCAATGCTCAGGGCATGATTTCCTGCATTGTGGGCGCCGGCAGTTTGCTGCAGGGCGCGTATCCCACTGGGGTACAATGGGGCACAGGTGTAAAGTTTCTTCAGGTAGAAGCTGACGCCGCTGGCGGGTCTTCATATACAGAAATCAGCAACACCCAGATGATGTCTGTTCCGTACAGCAATTTCGCAGGTTCGGCGGCTTCCTTGTCGCCTTCAGCCAGCATCACCCCGGCTCAGATTCAGGCCGGAGGCGCTACCAATGGTCAGGTATTGAAATGGAATGGCAGCGCATGGGCACCCGGCAGCGCCGGCGGAACCTCTGGCACCGTGGCACTGACACAGCTGGAACAGGGATCTGCAACAAATGGTCAGATCATCCG
Source organism: Bacteroidota bacterium (assembly GCA_041170785.1). Classification (GTDB taxonomy): domain Bacteria; phylum Bacteroidota; class Bacteroidia; order NS11-12g; family UBA955; genus REEB481. Next base: position 5,217 of record JBEDND010000235.1, read on the forward strand.
CTGGAATGGTACCAATTGGGTGCCTTCCAACGACGGTCCCAACAGCCTGGCACCATCTCAGCTTACACAAGACGGCGCAGCCAACGGGCAAGTGCTGAAATGGAACGGAACCAACTGGGTACCTTCTTCGATTGGTGTGACCAGCCTGGCACCTTCACAACTTACTTCCGACGGTGCGAGCAACGGACAGGTGTTGAAATGGAACGGAACCAACTGGGTGCCATCTACCGACGGTCCTACCTCGTTTAATCCTTCCCAGATTACAGCCGGCGGAGCCAATAACGGACAGGTGCTGAAATGGAATGGATCCAACTGGGTGCCATCAGCCGACGACAATACCGTGCTTACCGGAGGCACAGGCATCACCATCAACAGCGGCGCCATCAACAGCGTTTGGACTACCAGTGGCAACAACATCCACAACAACAATACGGCCAATGTGGGCATCGGAACTACGGCTCCGGCCACAACATTAGATGTGTATCAATCTACCGGAAACACAGAAATACGCGCCCAAACAGGTGCTTCAACTGGCCACGCAGGTTTGAAACTCGGTGGCTCGGGCGCCAATATGGATTTGTTCCGTTATGGTTCCTCTGCCACAGGTACGGTTGCAGGATGGCCCGGCAAGGATTTGGGCATCCTGAACAACAGCGCTGCCGGTTCATTGATCTTGAATACCGCCGATTCCATTGGATTTGCCACCGGTGCCACCGAGCGGATGCGCATCACTTCGCGCGGTGTTTCCATTGGCGGTACCTTCCCGCAGGGTAAATTACACGTAATAGGCAATGGCCGCGGCGTCATTGACATTCCGCAGTCTGCATATTACTTCAGCACCCCTATATATGGCGTGGGCGATACCACAATTACTGGTGTAGCCATGCCCGGACTTTTGGGATATGGAAGAGGTTCTGCATCGTTTAACGCGGGTGTGGCCGGTATTGCCGGAAACTCAGGTTCGTTTAACGTAGGTGCCTTGTTTGAATCAACAGCTCCAGGCATCAGCGGAAAAAGAAACTACGGCATTTACAACTCTGTGACCAGCGGTTACGTGTTTGGCGTGGGTATGTTCACAGGAATGACGGCCACCACCAATTCAACTAATGGAAACTACGGTTTGTACACCGCTATTTCCGGAACCGCGGCTGCCGCAAGCATGGCAGGCTATTTTGATGCTTCACCCACAAATTCATCTGCAAGCAATTACGGCATTTATGCTTCTGCTACCAATGGTGCAACCAACTACGCCGGCTATTTTAGTGGCAACGTAACCGTTACAGGAACACTGAGTAAATCGGGCGGTACCTTCCAGATTGACCACCCACAAGATCCGGAGAACAAATACCTCATCCACAGCTTTGTAGAAAGCCCGGACATGATGAACATCTACAACGGAAACATCACCACCGATGCGCAAGGTTTTGCCACCGTTCAGCTGCCCGATTACTTCGAATCCCTGAATATGGAGTTCCGTTATCAGCTTACGGTAGTAGGTCCCGATTTCGCGCAGGCTATTGTGAGTGAAAAAATCGACGGCAACAAGTTTAAGATCCGCACAGATAAGCCAAATACAGAGGTGAGCTGGCAGGTGACCGGTGTTCGTAATGACCCTTGGGCAAAGGCCAACAGGTTTGTTCCTGAGCGCGCCAAAGAACCCAATGCACGCGGAAAATACCTGCATCCTGAACTGTACGGACAGCCTGTAAACAAAGGCATCCACTACCAAAACCGGGATGGAATTGCGGCTCCGGCAACTAAAATCGCACACTGATGAAAACGGTTTTATGGATGCTCACAGCAATCCTCGCGGTTCCTGCTGTCGATGCACAGGTGGTAGAACGTCAAGTCATTGCAAGTGCGGGTTCGGGTGTTTCAGGAACCCTGCAGGTTGACTGGACCATCGGCGAAATCGTAGTTCAGTCGGCAACGGCTGCCGGCGTGCTGTATCAACAGGGCTATCATCAGGCAGCAACCCAGTCCGGATCAGGAATCACTTCTTTGTCCGACATGGGAATCATGCTGTTCCCCAATCCCAGCACCGGTTTGGTGTTTTTACAATGGGAAGGAATGAAAGAGTCTTGTACCGTTCAGGTGTACAATATGCTGGGTGTGGCCGTACATCAACAGGAATGGCTACCCGGCCGGCCCTTTGCCATGGATTTAAAATCGCTTTCTCCCGGAACTTATCAGGTGGAAGTGCTTGGTAAGCTATTGCACGTTCAGGGTAAGTTGGTGCGATTGTAACAAGAACCACATTCAAACAAAAAACCGGCCTCGAGCCGGTTTTTTGTTTGTTATCGGGCCTGTTTTTTCATCAGTGAATCAATCAGCGCAGCCTGGCTGTTCAACAGGTTGTTGAGTGTTTTGATTTGGTCCACCAGCAGGCGACGTTCCTCTTCATTCAGGGTGTAGTTATGAACGATACCGTTGGGTGCGGAGCTGTTCATGGTGTTGATGTTGTACACGATGCTGTCGTCATACCGCAGGATGTCCATTGCAGACACATCCAGGGCGCGGGCTATTTTTTCCAGACGGTCTAATGACAGTGAGGTTTCACCGCGTTCGATGCGCCCATAACCACCGGTGCTCAAACCAAGTTCGCGTGCCACGCTTTCCTGCTTCATGCCCTTCATTTCCCGGATACGCTTCACTTTATCTCCTAATTTAACATAAGCCACTTGTTTTAAAAGGTCATCTTGAGTTGTTTCCATAAACACAAATATATCTACAGTGCATGATTGCACAATTTCTCAAGTCAACTTTTGCGCGGAGGCCCGGAATCCAAGCCTTACAAGGGCGGCATCAATATGCCAGAACCGGATTGAGCCAGCGCTCTGCTTCTTCCAAAGTCCAGCCTTTGCGGCGGGCATAATCCTGAACCTGGTCTTTGCCAATTTTACCCAGGCCAAAGTAACGTGCTTCAGGATGGGCAAAATACCAGCCGCTTACTGCAGCTGCCGGCATCATGGCCATGCTTTCCGTGAGTTGAATGCCGCAGGTTTCTGTGGCTTGAAGCAAGGTAAACAGCGTGCTCTTTTCCGTATGTTCCGGGCAGGCGGGATAACCGGGTGCGGGGCGAATGCCTCGGTAGTGTTCTCTGATGAGTTCTAGGTTGCTCAGCTGCTCATCGGGTGCATAGCCCCAGAACTCGGTGCGCACACGCCGGTGCAGGGTTTCGGCAAATGCTTCCGCCAAACGATCGGCCAGTGCTTTGGCCAGGATGCTGTGGTAATCATCATGGTCCGCCTCATAAGCTGCTACCATTTGATCCAGCCCGATGCCTGCCGTCACGGCAAAGCCGCCAAGGTAATCACCTGCCGGCGAAATAAAATCGGCAAGGCTGAGGTTGGGAACGCCTGCGCTCATTTTGCGCTGCTGGCGCAGGAAGTGAAATTCGGCCAGTTTTTGATTGGGGTCTTCTGCGCTGAAAACCGATACATCTTCGCCATTGCGTTTTGCCGGAAGGATGAAGAAGCAACCGTGGGCGCGCAACTTTTTTTGGCTGATGATGTCGTCGAGCATGCGGTTGGCATCTTCAAACAACCTGCTTGCCTCTGCGCCCACCACCGGATCGGTCAGGATTTCGGGATATTTCCCGGCCAGTTCCCAGGTTTGGAAGAACGGGGTCCAGTCAATGGTTTCGCGCAGTTCTTCCAAAGGATAATCCAGAAGGACCTTGTTGCCTGTAAAGGCAGGAACAGTTATGTGTTCCGGGCTGAAGTCTGCCTGCATGGCTTGCGCCTTTGCTGCTTCAAAGCTCAGCAGGTTTTTGTCTTCCTGCCTGCGTGCATGGTCTTCAGCCAGCTTGGTGTATTCACTTTTGATGTTTTGGGAGAAGCCGGAAGCATGTTCATCGCTCAGCAGATTGCCTGCTACGGGAACGCTGCGGCTGGCGTCCAACACATGCACCACCGGGCCGCTGTACTTAGGTGCAATTTTTACTGCAGTATGCACCCTGCTGGTGGTTGCTCCGCCGATGAGCAGCGGCTGTTTCATGCCCAGGCGTTCCATTTCGGAAGCCACATAAACCATTTCGTCCAGGCTGGGCGTAATCAGACCGCTCAGTCCGATCAGGTCGGCGCCCCAGTCGCGGGCCTCCTGCAGGATGCGCTCGGCGGGAACCATCACGCCAATGTCTTTGATTTCGTAGTTGTTGCAGGCCAGCACCACGCCCACGATGTTCTTTCCAATGTCGTGCACATCGCCTTTCACAGTGGCCAACAATATTCTTCCTTTTCCTTTTGCCGCCGTTCCGGTTTCGGCCATGGCTGCATCCTTGGCTGCCTGCAGGAATGGCTCCAGATAGGCAACGGCTTTCTTCATCACACGGGCGCTTTTCACCACCTGCGGAAGGAACATCTTTCCAGCGCCAAACAGGTCACCAACCACATTCATGCCGTCCATCAGCGGGCCTTCAATCACCTGCAGCGGCGCGCCGTATTTCTGACGCGCTTCTTCGGTATCGTCGGCCACAAAGGCGTCTATGCCCTTGATGAGCGCGTGCTTCAGGCGCTCTTCTACCGGTGTGTTGCGCCAGGCCAGGTCTTCGGTTTTTTCTTCTTTCTTTCCTTTGAAGGAATCTGCCAGCCCCACCAGGCGTTCGGTAGCATCGGGCCTGCGGTTCAGCAGTACATCTTCTACTGCTTCAAGCAGGTTTTTGGGAATTTCTTCATACACCTCAATCATGCCCGCATTCACAATGCCCATGTCGAGGCCGGCCCGGATGGCATGATACAGGAAGGCGCTGTGCATGGCTTCGCGCACCACATCATTGCCCCGGAAGCTGAAGGAAATATTGGAAACACCCCCGGAAACACGGGCGTAAGGCAGGTTTTGCTTGATCCACGAAGTGGCGTTGATAAAGTCAACCGCGTAATTGTTGTGCTCTTCTATACCCGTGGCTACGGTAAGAATATTCGGATCGAAAATGATGTCCCAGGCCGGGAATTGGATTTTTTCCGTGAGGATTTTATAACTGCGTTCGCAGATGGCGATGCGGCGTTCATAACTGTCGGCTTGCCCTTGTTCGTCGAAGGCCATCACCACCACAGCAGCTCCGTAACGGCGGATCAGGTTGGCCCTGCGGATGAATTCTTCTTCCCCGTCTTTAAGGCTGATGGAGTTTACAATGCCCTTGCCCTGCAAACATTTCAGGCCGGCTTCCAGCACTTCCCATTTGGAGCTGTCGATCATCACGGGAACCCTGCTGATGTCCGGTTCGGCCGCCATGAGGTTGAGGAAGGTGGTCATCGCCTGCGCCCCGTCAAGCATGCCTTCATCCATGTTCACGTCGATCACCTGGGCGCCGTTTTCTACTTGCTGCCGCGCAACATCCAGCGCTGCATTATAGTCGCCGGCCAGAATGAGCTTCGCAAATTTGCGGCTCCCGGTAACGTTGGTGCGTTCTCCGATATTGACAAAATTGGTTAGCGGCGTTAATACAAAAGGTTCAAGTCCGCTAAGGCGCAAATAAGGATTTATGATGTGTTGATTTGGTGAAGTATCCATGCCGAGGGCGCAAAGTTCGTGATTATTGGGACATCTTGGCCATACAGGATTACGGGCCGGCTTTTGTACTTTCGCAGTTAAACTATTCACACTATTTTTAAATATGAGCTGTTCCTCATGTGGTACCAAAGGAGGCGGCTGTTCGCCCAAGGGTTGTCGGAATAACGGCACCTGCGGCACGGATGGCTGCAATAAATTAAATGTGTACGATTGGCTGAAGGATATGGAACTTCCTGAAGACTATGTTCCCTTCAACATCGTAGAAGTGCGGTTTAAAGGAAGCCGCAAGGAGTTTTACCGAAATGTAGATCAACTGCCTTTATACACCGGCGATTATGTGGTGGTAGAAGGGGCGCATGGATATGACATCGGCATGGTTTCCCTGAAAGGTGAACTGGTGCGGCTTCAACTGAAGAAGTACGGCGTGGAAGAAAACCATCCTGAAATGCGCAACATCCTCCGGGTTCCCGGTGAACGCGACATGGAGCGATACAATGAGCTGAAAGACAAGGAAAACGAAACCCTGGAAACCGCCCGTGGCATCAGTATGGAACTGAAGCTGGCCATGAAAATAAGCGATATGGAGTTTCAGGCCGATGGGAAAAAGGCTACGTTTTTCTATACTGCAGAACAAAGGGTGGATTTTCGCGAGTTGATCCGTCGTTATGCGGAAACCTTTAAGGTAAAGATTGAAATGCGTCACATCGGCTACCGCCAGGAAGCGTCCCGGCTGGGTGGCGTTGGCTCCTGTGGCAGAGAATTGTGTTGCAGCACCTGGCTCACGGATTTCCGTCAGGTGAATGTAACAGCAGCGCGCTACCAAAACCTCAGCATCAACACCTTGAAACTCAGCGGACAATGCGGCAGGCTGAAGTGCTGCCTGAACTTTGAACTCGACAACTACATGGAGGCGCTGAGTGAGTTTCCGAAGGCCAAAACCATCAAGTTGGATACGGTGAATGGCTTGGCGCTGTCTCAGAAAACCGATGTGCTCAAGCGGATGATCTGGTTCTGTTATGAAGAAGATCAAAACTGGGTGGCTTTGCCCGTGCAACAAGTTCGGGAACTGATGGAAGCCAACGGCAGGGGCGAAAAGGTAGCATCCCTCAGCGATCTTGCGCCCGCAGCAGCCATCCTTGAGCGTCTTACTACCGAAGATCGGGCGGCTGAAGACGATGAAGCGGCCTTCGAAAAATCAGTGCGCGAGCAGCTTTCCCGCAAGGAAAAGGAGAAAAAAGGAAACAGGCAACGCGGAGGAGACCGTGGCCAAAACCGTGGCCCTCAGCAAAGGGATGGTGATAAATCACGCGGTACCGGATCACAAAATCGACCCGCTCGCAACGAGCAGCGCCAACCACGTCCGGACAATCG
>JBEDND010000236.1:0-8752 GCA_041170785.1 Bacteroidota bacterium
ACTGCTTCCTTCCATGATGCAGAGCTTCACCTGCGGTGCAGTCAAACCTGGGTAATAGCTGCGCACTAGGGCCGCCACGCCGGCAGTTACCGGAGAGGCCATGCTGGTTCCATCGTAGGAATCGTATTTAGAATCAGGAACGGTACTGTAGATGTCCACGCCGGGCGCAAACACGTCCACCTGCTCCTTGCCGAAGTTGGAGAACGAAGCCACCACGTTTTTGTCGTTCCAGCTGCTGGCGCCCACTTCAATCCAGTTGTTCGGACGGCCACCGTCGGTGAGTTTGGTGTTCGGGTAATTCGGAACGGTATCGTTGCATTCAGCGTCGTTGCCTGCGGCATGCACCAGCAGCACGTCTTTGCTTTCTGCGTAGCGGATGGCGTCATCCACCAGCTTCTTGTTGTAGCTCCAGCCTTTGCCGAAGCTCATGTTGATCACCTTCGCGCCGTTGTCTACCGCGTAGCGGATGCCGTTGGCTACGTCCTTATCGCGTTCATCGCCATCGGGAACTACGCGCACCACCATCAGGCGCACCGCGTTGGAAACACCGTTCATGCCCACGCCGTTGTTGCGTACCGCACCGATGATGCCGGCTACGTGCGTGCCATGGCCGCCGTCGGGGCCTTCCACATCGTTGTTGCCGTAGTTGCGTTCGCTGCCGTCTTCGTAGTTATCGCCCACAATTTCGCGGGTGTTCAGGTCGGGGTTGTAGTGGAACTTCAGCGGCTTCATGATTTCGTCGAAGCGGCCTACCATGGCTGCTTTCAGCGTGTCGTACGATTTTCCGCCTTCCAGTGCTTTCGCGAGGGCGTTTTGCAGGAAGTTGGCCATGCCTTTTACTTCCACGGCTTTCACGTGTTCTGAGGTCACGGTATTGCCACCGGCCTGTGCTTCCACATCGGCGAAGAACTTATTGATTTCGCCCATGCCTTCTTCGAGGGGTTTGTACTGCTCGCGGCTCTTGCTCATTTCCAGAAAAGCCTTCCGCCATTGCTGGTACAACGCTTGCTGCTGCGCAGGAATATCGCCATCTTCCTTGCCTTCGAACATGGCGCGGTATGCACCGTAGAAACGGGTTACTTCCAGGTTGTCGGGGCCCACGTTGCGGCCGTCTTTACCGCCGATGAAGTTCCAGCCGTGCACGTCGTCGATGTAGCCGTTGTTGTCATCGTCAATGCCGTTGCCGGGGATTTCATCTTCATTCACCCAGATCACATCTTTCAGGTCTTCATGGTCTGGTTCGGTACCGCCGTCGATCACGGCCACCACCACGGTGGAAGGCGTTTTGCCCTGCAGCAGTTCGTTGTAAGCTTTTTCGGTGCTCACACCGGGAACCTTATCCGTTTTGTAATCAAGATTAAACCAGTTGTCGGGGGCAGAAGCTTTACCGCGTTGCGCTTCCAGGCGGCCGGCGAACAACACGAGTGAGGCTGTTGCCACGAAATAGAATTTTTTCATGATGATGGCAACAAATTTAAACAGAGAAGTGGAACTACAAGGCGCGGGCAAGGGTTGCATTCGATGAAACCGGCATCTCACCAGCGCATACCCAAGCTGTCATGGTGCCTGCCCCCACCGAATAGCGCAGCAATGAGCCGTGGGGGAGCTTGTCGAATGACATCATAAGACAGAATAGAGTTCTGGGAAACCTGTCATGCATCTTGTCCCGCAAGCATAGTGATGTGGGGCAGCCACAGGAGAAGTATGGCCTGTCTCATGACAACAATACCCAATTTAAACCGAAAAAAACCTAAATTGCACTATGGCTTCGTATCAGGAACGCTTGAGCATCAATCCGGACATCCGTTTTGGGAAACCCTGCATTCGCGGAACCCGAATCAGCGTTTATGACGTGCTCTCCTGGTTTGCATCGGGCATGACTACGGTAGAGATACTGGCAGATTACCCTGAATTGTGCATGGCCGATATTCAGGCTGTTTGGGCCTATGCGGCTGACCGCGAACACAACCTGTTGATTGCTTCTTGAAACTGCTCTTTGATCAGAATATTTCGCATCGTGCCGTGAAGGCGCTTCAAGATGTATTTGATTGCGCACAAGTGCGCAGTTTGGGATTGGAGAACAAAACTGATATTCAAATCTGGGATTTCGCCAAGGTAAACGGCTACTCCATTGTGAGTTTTGATGCAGATTTTCGTTTACCCCGCCTCGCTTATTCTATCTTCGCGCTTTCTTTTTGTACCCATGACTTTAGACCAGTACATTGTAAACATCAACCAGCGCTATAAACTCGGTAACGCCACGGAGCATATTGTTTGAGGCTATGCATAAAAGATTGAACCAGTTATAGTTACAAGAAACCCCAATGCTCATATTTAAAAATACAAAATTCATAAAGTCCCCTTTCGACAGCGAAGCGGAACTGGAACAGGTAATCATAGACAATTACGAATACCTATTCGGTCCCACTTCCGTCTACCTGCCAAAAGCGAAAATTTAAACCGCCGATGGTGTGGGCACGATACCCGACCGATTCATGATTGACATCGGACAGAATAATTGTTATTTGGTTGAGGCCGAGTTGATGCACCACAGCTTCTGGAACCATATTGCGCCACAGGTGACTAAGCAAATTCTGGCATCGCAACAATCCATCACAAAGCGCACAATAATAGATTTGGCGGTTGAACAGTATCAGACGGATGCTTATACCAGAGAGAAGTTTGAGGAACTGAACATAGCAGCGATCAATGTGCGTCAGGTAGTTGGTGACATTTTGGAAACAGATCCCATCATTGGTGTACCGATTGACGGCGTGACGAATGACTTGCGTGATTGGGCAAGAACTTTAAAGTTCAAGGTAAAGCTTTGGATTGTAAGCAAATTTGTTGAGTTTAATAACCCGGCCAATATTGTATTTGAGTTCCCGGAAGAGTTCAAGCCTGAGTTAGATACCGAAGAAGAGCGCAAGCCGAAAAAAGCGAATGCTGAAATAGTTCAATATGATGTTGCGCTAACGGACCTCGTTAATGCCGGGTTGTTGACCGCAGACGAACGACTGATTATGCTTTACAAACCGAGGAACGGACAGCAGAAGCGCTACGAAGCTGTTGTTTTGGAAGATGGATCGCTGGAGCTTCTGGGGCAACAGTTCAGCAGTCCCAGCTACGCAGCACTTGCCGGAATTCAAGACGCGGGAAGCGATAGAAAAACCGTGAATGGCTGGACTTCATGGAAAAATAATAGAAATAAGACTTTGGCGGAATTGAGGGAACAGTTGTTAAATGCAGAAACAAAACCCTAAATAGTCGAATGAATTTATTTGAAGTTATAGTAGGCTTACCGTTTAACATTAAAGAGCAAAAATTATGCGTTGATCCATGCAATGAAAGAAAGGATTGACCATTTATCCTGCTCATACATAGAGCTTCTATACACGTACCCGAAACAGCCCGGCTAATGGAGGAGATTGACCGCCTGGAAGTTGGGTGAAGTATACCGGCACCAAAAAGGCTTATTTTTGTGTAGCACTACCTTTATGATTTGCAAGGAAGCCATTTTGGAAATGCTGAGTGCGCACAAGCCGGAGTTGTCGGGGTTTGGCGTTTCGGCACTGGGACTCTTCGGTTCTTATGTAAGGGATGAACAGACAGCCGACAGTGATATTGACCTCCTCATTGATTTTGAACCGGGCAAAGAGGGCTTTGACAATTACATGGCCGTATGCGCGCTGCTGGAGCAAATCTTTCAGCAGGAACGGGTAGAAATAGTCACCAAAAACGGATTGAGCAAATACATCGGTCCGGCTATTTTAAAGGAAGTAGTATATGTCTAAAGAGCCGATTCAATTCCTCAGACATATTGCGGATGAATGTACCTATCTGTTAGCCGTTGGAGCAGACCTGGAGAAAGAGGCGTTTCTTGCAGATGAAACATTGTAGCGTGCAGAGATACGAAGTCTGGAGATTATCGGTGAAGCAACGAAGAAAATCCCTGCCGATGTGAAGGTGAAATGGAACAGTATTGAATGGAAGAGTATGGCTGGCATGAGGGATCGTTTAATACACGACTACATAGGCGTCAACTATAACATCGTTTGGGACGTACTGAAGCACAAAATCCCTATGCTGGATGCACAAATTCAGCAGGTACTTGCTTCAGAATAAAGCGCGTCCGATGTACAACATTATAGTGCTTGAATGCAGCGGCTAACAACCTCAGCTTGGTTGAACATCTGAAAGCAAACAGGCATCTTTGAAATCCGGCGATTCGGTTTGAAATTGGGGAAGCTTCAGGCTAAGGGAAGAGCAAAAATGAAAATATCCATCCGCTGTTATAACGACCGGGAAATACGGGCTGTTTGGGATGATGAACAGGCCAAATGGTGGTTTTGTATCGTGGATATGGTAGGGGTGATCAATGAAGAACCCGATTACACCAAAGCCCATAACTACTGGAAATACCTCAAAGCCAATTTGAAGAATGCCCCCAGTTGGTTAGTGCCACTAATCAACTGAAATTAACGGCGTCCGAGTCGTAAAAGGATTTTCCAAAACGCTCACCACTGGTGAGAGAAATTGGTTGGACAAATAACAAACTTGTTGATCACGCTGTACAAAAATGAAAGAGGGAGCATTTTAATTGAAACTCGTGATGCAGGAATGTGAGTTCCCTCCAAAGTCTGACCGGTTAAAATCCGGCAATTCAGCCACACAGGAAAAGCGTAGTTCATTGGTGAAATCAATGATGTGTTTTATACGTGAAAGACTCTTTCTGGTCTCGCGGGAAAACAATTTCGCTGCATGTTAAGGAATGTCATGATGGTTGTTGCCCCGAAAGCATGCTATGCAGGAAGCTTGTCATGTTGCCTCTCCCTCGTCCCTCGGCAAGCTCCTCGGGTCTCCTTGCTGTCGCCCGGGGCAAGCAGGGATGACAATTAAGATCAGGTACGTTTAATACGCCCGCATATTCACCCCTTCCAGGTAATACAGCAAACTGCGGTTGGCCACTTTATTGCCGCCGGGTGTCGGGTAATCGCCGGTGAAATACCAGTCGCCGCGGTGTTCCGGGCTGGCCTGGTGCAGGTTCTCCACGGTCTGATACACAATTTCCACTTCGGCATTGATTTCTTCCGCTACCACAATTTCCGCAACCTTTTTTGATATGTCTTCATCGCTCAGACCGGCGTAGATGTCCTTCACCACGTTGCGCTGTTCCGTTGCCGGCTTCTGCAGTTCTTCCAGCACCTGTTGGTGCGCCTGTTCCAGTAAGGCCGCTTCCCCGCGTTCCCTGCGCAGCGCAATCGCCGCCTGAAACGCCACGAAATCCGCCAGCTTGCTCATGTCAATACCGTAGCAATCCGGGTAGCGGATCTGCGGCGCCGAAGAAACCATGACAATCTTCTTCGGCTCCAGGCGGTCGAGGATGCGCAGGATGCTGTTACGCAGCGTGGTTCCCCGCACAATGCTGTCGTCCACAATCACCAGCGTATCCGTATGTGGCCGCACCACCCCGTAAGTCACGTCGTACACATGCCCCACCAGGTCGGCGCGGTCGTTGTCGTTGGTGATGAAGGTGCGCATCTTGCCGTCCTTAATCAGGATTTTCTCACGGCGCAGCACCCAGTGCATCACCTCATCCAGGCGTTGCTTCAGGCCGGGGTCGTTGTTCAGTCCTTCGCCTTCCACCACCTTTTGCAACACTTCCTGCTGCGTGCGGTGCACGTATGCATTCACGCCGTCCACCAGACCGTAAAAGGCCGTGGCAGCCGTATTCGGCACATAGCTGAACACGGTATTGTTTACGTCGTAGCCGATTTTTTCCAGGATGGGTTCTGCCAGTAGCTCGCCCAGTTTTTTGCGTTCACTATAGATTTCGGGGTCGTTGCCGCGGCTGAAATAAATACGCTCAAAGGAGCAGGATTTACGTTCCCCCGGTGGGAGGATGTTCACCTCGCGGAAATCGCCGGTATGTTTGATGATGAGTGCGTTGCCCGGGCCAAGTTCCTTCACCTGTTCGGTGCTCAGGTTGAAACAGGTCATGATGGCCGCACGTTCGCTGGCAGCCACCAGGATTTCTTCGTCGGCGTACCAGTAACTCGGACGGATGCCGTTCGGGTCGCGGATGATGTACGCATCGCCGTGGCCAATCATGCCGGCCATGTTGTAGCCGCCGTCCAGGTCGCGGAACGAGCGCTTCAGGATGCGTTCCAGATCCATTTCCTGCTTGATGCGCTCAGTGATTTCGAGGTTGCTCAGCCCTAGTTCCTTGTAGTGGTCGAAGATGCGCTGATTCTCTTCATCAATAAAATGCCCGATTTTTTCGAGCATGGTCACGTTGTCGCTTTGTTCTTTCGGCTGCTGGCCCAGTTCCACCAGTTTCTGAAACAGTTCATCCACATTGGTGAGGTTGTAATTGCCGGCGGCCACCAGGTTGCGGCACATCCAGTTGTTCTGGCGCAGGAAGGGATGGATGTTTTCCAGGCTGTTTCCGCCGTGGGTACCGTAGCGCAGGTGGCCCAGCAGCAGTTCCCCGCCGAAGGCAAACTCGCGGCGAAGCAGGTCGGTATTTTCTTGCGCTTCCGGACTCAGCTGATCCCAGGCTTTGCGCACTTCATTGAAAATATCGGCTACGGCGTTGGATGCATTGCTGCGCTTGCGCGCGATGTAGCGGTTGCCGTAATCCGGGTTCAGTTTGATGACCCCAATCCCGGCGCCATCCTGACCCCGGTTCAGTTGTTTGGCCATGAGAAACTGCAGCTTCTTGAGGCCGTACAAGGGAGTTCCGTATTTTTCGCGGTAGAAGTCCAGAGGCTTGCGGAGGCGGATAAACGCCACGCCGCATTCGTGTTTGATGGAATCGCTCATTGGGATGCCGGCGCGGTGGCACAATTACAATCGGGGAAAGGGACTTGTGCAGGAAAGTTTGGTTGGATGTTGGTTGAGCGTAATGGTGGCTGAGCGGAGTCGAAGCCGACCATTACGCATATCCTCGGCGGCTTCGGCTCCGCTCAGCCACCGGTTGGGTTTTGTGTTCCTTGGCTTCGACTACGCTCAGCCACCGGTTGGGTTTCGTGTTCTTTGGCTTCAGCTTCGCTCAGCCACCGTTCAACGAACACCCATATTCAACTATTTTTGACCTCAAATGCGACGTTCCTGTTATCTGGCAATCATCGGACTGCTGGCCGGCTGCTCCGGAAAGAAATCCGAAGAAAAAGGACCTGTGCTGTTCACGGCCATGAGTGCCGAACAAACCGGTATTACCTTCAGCAACCAACTGAACTTCAGCGATTCGGTGCACATCTTCCTCGACCAATACCTGTTTAATGGTGGCGGCGTGGCCGCCGGTGATGTGAACAACGACGGCCGTTGCGACCTGTTCTTCACCGGAAACCAGGGCGGCTGCAAACTGTATCTCAACCAGGGCGATTTCAAGTTCAAGGATGTGACCGCAACCTCAGGCATCAGCACTCCCGGCTGGTGCACAGGCACGAGCATGACCGATGTGAACAACGACGGATTTCTGGACATCTACGTATGCCGCAGCGCCAACCAGATGCCCGTGAACATCAAAGCCGGCGAACTCCGCAACCTGCTGTTCATCAACAAGGGCGACGGAACCTTCACCGAACAGTCGGAAGCCCTCGGATTGAACGGCCTGGAATACTCTAGCCACGGTACCTTTTTCGACATGGAAAACGACGGCGACCTGGACCTCTACGTGGCCAACCACCCATTTAACTGGGCCATCAACATGGATAAGCCATACCGCCGCGAAGACAATTACAACGATACCTTCACCAACAGTCTTTGGGAAAATACCGGCAAGGGCTTCAAGAACATCACCAAAAAAGCCGGTGTGTCCAGTTACAGCTTTGGTCTGGCCGTGTCTGCCGCCGATTTGGATCAGGATGGCCTGCAGGATTTATACGTGAGCAATGACTACGAATACCCCGATTTTGTATGGAAGAATAAGGGCAATGGCAGTTTTGAAGATGTGTGCCGCAGCTGGTTTCGGCATACGTCTTTCTACAGCATGGGCAACGACCTCGGCGATGTAAACAACGATGCGCTGCCCGATGTGGTCACCGTGGACATGCTTCCGCCCGACAATTACCGCAAGAAAACCCAGGTAGGCCCCCTCAACTGGGACCGCTACAGCATGCGCGTGGCCAACGGCTACGGTGAGCAGTTCATGCGCAATACGCTGCAGATCAACAACGGCAACGGGAGCTTCAGCGACATGGCCTGTCTGGCGGGTGTAGCAGAAACCGACTGGAGCTGGAGTCCGCTCTTGGCCGATTACGACAACGATGGCAAGAACGACCTGTTCATCAGCAACGGCTACTACCGCGACTACAACGACCTGGATTACATCAACTATAAAGTAGAACAGTTCCGCAAGCTGAACATGGACAACTTTAAAGGCTTCAAACAAGGCTATTACCTGAAGTTCGCCAATGAGATGCCTTATAAGAAGCTGAAGAACTTCGCCTTCCGCAACAAAAACGGTGTGCAGTTTGAAGATGTGTCTTCGGCCTGGGGCCTCGACTTTGAAGGCTTCAGCAACGGAGCCGCATACGCCGATTTGGACAACGACGGTGACCTGGATCTGGTGGTGAACAACCTCGCCGAGCCGCCTTCCGTGTACCGCAACAACGCCGATGCGAAGAAAGACCACTTCCTGCGTATTCAATTCCGCGGCAGGCAGAGCAACCGCCTGGGCCTGGGTTGTAAGGTTTTGGCGGAAACCGATAGCGGCAGGATGTACCGCGAACTCACGCTGAGCCACGGG
>JBEDND010000237.1:0-12667 GCA_041170785.1 Bacteroidota bacterium
TGACTATAGTTTGTTGCGCTCCCTGGATGGAAGTATTGCGCTTTCAGCCCAACCCGCCACCATTTTCCCCATCAAGGATGCCCTGATGTATGTGCCTGCCACGCCTTTAGGTGGTGAAGGCAAGGCAAATCAAGGAGAAAACCTGTTTACTGCACCCAATCCGCCACTGGGTAGCGTGATTCGCTACTTCGTGCGCGACGACTACAAAACCCTGAAACAGCAGCGCAAGGACAGAGAGACGGCCCTGATAAAAGCAGGTAAGCCGGTTTATTATCCTTCTGCCGACAGTATTCGAATGGAAGATCGTGAGGAAGCGCCCTATTTATTGTTTACCATTCGCGATGTCCAAGGAAATGTTATACGTAAACTCAGCGCTCCTGCGTCTAAAGGAAGTGGAAGTGTTGTATGGAATTTCAGACTTCCTTCCATGGCTCCTGCCGGAACATCATCAGGCAATAATCCCGATGATGTAATCGGCGAAGGTGGACCGATGGTGGCTCCCGGTACCTACAACGTGACGCTTGCCGTGGTACAGCGCGGGGTGAGCAGTGTGCTCGCAGGGCCAGTTTCCTTCAATACGGTACATTTGAATCACGGAACCATGCCGGTTCAGGATCGGGAAGCTGTGCGCGCTTTTGCGGAAAATGTAGCCTCCCTGCAACGTGCTGTTGCCGCTGGTCAGCAGTTTTCCGCAGGCTTGAAAGAACGGATGAGGCTCATTCAAAAAGCCATTCAGCAGTCCAACCGTACACCGGAAACCCAGTTGGCACGACTGAATCAAATGCAATTACAACTGCAGCAATTGAATGAAGAACTTAATGGTGATGCCAGTTTGTCGCGCAGAGAATTTGAAACGCTCCCCGGAATTTCAGGCAGGGTTTCTTCTGTGGTTTATGGACTGTTTTATATCACCGGTCCACCTACCAACACCTGGCAGGCGAATTTCAGTTATGCCGGAACTTTGTACAGTCGTTGGCTGGAAAAGCTGGAAGTGCTGAATAAGGAATTGCTGGATTTGGAAAACAGCCTGGAACAGGATGGTGCGCCATTTACGCCGGGCAGATTTCCACGTTGGAAGCCGGAATAAAACAGGTTTAATCGCATACCAGTTTCCTCCCAGTCATGGATGCCAAAGGATTTTTGGATACCCCCATCAGCAACCTGCACGGCCTGAGCCCTGAGCGGGTGCAGCTCATGCAGAAAGAGATGGAGGTGTTTACCTTTGGCGACCTGCTGCAGTATTACCCATTTCGTTATGAAGACCGCAGTAGGATTTACGCTGTATCCGAATTACACGAATCCCAGGCAGGTGTTACCCTGCGAGGCTTCATCAGCGATGTTCGGATGGCCGGTGCCGGAAGGAGCCAGCGTTTGGTAGCTCGCTTTTCGGATCAAACCGGCGACATGGAGCTGGTTTGGTTTCAAGGCGTGAACTGGATCAGCAAAAGCCTGACCACCGGAGGTGAATACCTCATCTTCGGCAAGCCGCAGCAGTTCGGCAGAAAGTTCAGCATCAGCCATCCTGAACTGGAAAAAATCCAGCATGGAAAGCTTCCGGCCAGCCGACAACATCCGCTGATGCCGGTTTACCCCATGACAGAAGCCATGCGCCGGCGCAGGATGGACCACAAGGCCATTGCCGGCATGGTGAAACAGGTATTGCAGCTGGCAGCACGGAACATGCCGGAATTTATTCCGGTCGCAGTGATGCAGCACCACAAATTGATGAATCGCGGAGAGGCATTTTGGCACCTGCATGTTCCCTCCGATTTAATGAAGCTGGAAGAAGCCCGCCGCCGGATGAAGTTCGAGGAACTTTTTCTGTTGCAGCTGCGCATATTTCGAATTCGAGGGGTACAACAGCGCAGTGTTCGGGGCATACCGTTTCCGCAGATTGGAAATCATTTTAATGATTTCTATGCCCACAAACTTCCTTTCCAGCTTACCGAAGCACAGAAAAAAGTACTGCGTGAAATAAGGAGCGACCTTGGCAGCGGCCAGCAAATGAACCGCTTGCTCCAGGGCGACGTGGGCAGCGGAAAAACCGTTGTGGCCTTGATGAGCATGCTGATGGCGCTGGACAATAATTGCCAGGCCGCCCTCATGGCCCCTACAGAAATCCTGGCCTATCAGCATTATGAAAGTATCTGTGATTTGCTGGGGGATATGCCGGTAGAAGTTCGCTTGCTGACCGGTTCTACCACAAAAAAAGCCCGCGAGGAAATATTGGAAGGTTTGGCAGGTGGAAGGGTAAACATCTTGATAGGAACCCACGCTTTGTTGGAATCGGATGTGCGTTTTCAGAAACTTGGACTGGTTGTTATTGACGAGCAACACCGTTTTGGCGTGGCTCAGCGCAGCAAACTCTGGGAAAAAGGAAACCCTGTTCCTCATGTGATGGTGATGACCGCCACACCCATTCCAAGGACCTTGGCCATGACAGCCTATGGCGATCTGGATCATTCGGTAATCAATGAACTTCCGAAGGGAAGAAAGCCTATCCGAACCGTACACCGCTATGACCATGAACGGCCAGCATTCATGCAATTCATCAAAGAAGAAATTGCCAAGGGGCGACAGGTGTATTTTGTTTTTCCCCTAATCGAAGAATCTCCAAAGTTGGAGCTGAAAAACCTCATGGAAGGGCACGATATGGTGAGTTCATGGTTTCCGATTCCTCAATATCAGATTGGAATAGTTCATGGCCGCATGAAAGCAGCTGAGAAAGATGCAGAAATGATGCGTTTTAAAAAGGGAATCACGCAAATCATGGTGGCCACAACGGTGATTGAAGTGGGGGTGAATGTGCCTAATGCATCGGTGATGGTTATTGAAGATGCCGACCGCTTTGGCTTGTCGCAATTACATCAGCTCCGCGGAAGGGTTGGCCGAGGTAGCGAGCAGTCGTATTGCATCCTCACCAGCAAGGCAGAATTAAGTGCCAATGCACGTCGGAGGTTGCAAACCATGTGCACCACCAACGACGGCTTCGAAATTGCCAGGGTCGATATGGAATTACGCGGCCCCGGTGATCTTGAAGGTACCCGTCAAAGTGGCCTGCTCGACTTGAAACTCTCGGATCTGATCAAGGATGAACCTTTACTCATGCAGGCAAGAGAAACCGCTGCACAATTATTGCAAGCAGACCCTGATCTGCAAAAACCTGAACACGCTTTATTGCTGCAGCGACTGCTCAGCCAGCAAGGCAAGACGGTTTGGAGCCGGATTCTATAATCAGAAGCTCAATAGCTTCAACCAGCAGCGCAATACGTGTGTTGATATGCTCTATTCCGGCAACACCATCGGCTATGCTGCCGCGTAGGCTGCACATTCCATATAAATCGTTCAGGAATGCCAATTCGGGTAGTTGGTGCACCACAGAAGCTGCATGGAAATTCCTGTTGCTATGGCTCAAATACCAGTCAAAGTCATTCAGGGTGGCATATTCCTCCATAGTCCAGAAGCTGTAGTGATCCCTGGTATGCATGTAATCATGCAACATTTCCAAATAAATATTCAGTCGTTCCATCATAGGTTTTTCAAGTCAATAAGGGGAGGGACAGCATATTTGCCGCCGGTGTAATGCTGTGTACCGTTAGGTTGTTTAATCGGCTTTTAAGCCTGAGCAAATAAATGAATGCATGGGTTTGGCCTGTCCGTTGACTTCACGCTCAGGCTCGTTGATTTCCGTGGTTTGCTCTACAAGCATACCCGCATATTTTAGCATGCAGTTTACGTAATCGGGTTCAAACAAACAAAAGCCGTGTTGGTGAAGTCCCAAGTTTTCCATGCTTTCTTTACTTCTAAGTCCGATACACATCATACCGCCAGGTTTCAATACCCTCGCCCATTCCTTGAGTACGGATTCAGGTTCAACTACAAAATACAAAGTGTTGATGCTTAAAAGTACATCATATTGGGCATCAGGGAAGGGAAGCCCCTCGGCATTTCCAAGAACATAACTTGCCCTTTTGCCGAATTTGTCGAGTTGTTGGTTACCTGCTGCAACCATATCGGGTGCGTGGTCTATACCGGTATAGGTAATTTCTGGTCGCTCCTTGAGCAATGTTGCAGCTTCAATTGCGTTGCCCGGGCCAATTTCAAGCAGTTCGATCGCTTTCTGAGGAAACAGGCGGAAACAATGAGCATACATGAGCGCATTCAGTTTGTTCATGCGAAGGGCTATATTTAAACCGGTAATACCCTCGGGCTTGCGCAACTGGCGGGCGTATTCCACTTCCCTCATACTCATAAAAAAACCGGAACGGATTCCGGTTTACTGTGCCCAGTACTGGACTCGAACCAGCACGCCGTGAAGCACCACCCCCTCAAGATGGCGTGTCTACCAATTTCACCAACTGGGCAAAAAGACATCCAGAGTGTTCATCCGGATGTCTTTCTGTTTGTTTTGGTGCCCAGGACAGGATTCGAACCTGCACGCTTGTGGGCGCTGCCGCCTGAAGACAGTGCGTCTACCAATTTCGCCACCTGGGCATTTCAGAACGCTCGTTACGGCTGTAAAAGCCTGAAGCTGCCTCCGAAACGGGGTGCAAATATAGAAATATTTTTATTTATCTCTTAAACCAGTGCGGTTTTAGCCAAAGTATTAGTAAGAATGCACTGGCGGGGAGTAAAATGCCAAGCACCACTTTCCAGGAATAAAATATGAGCATGGGCTTAAGGCCCAAAAGTACCAAGGTGCCTGCAATTCCACCGCCCAAATGTGCATCATGACCAATATTCCCGGCCATGGAACGAACACCCCAAATGCTGAATAAGGTGTACAAAATGGCAAAAAGCCAACCTGGAATCCCCACAGGCAGAAACAGTAAGCTGAGCTCCATCTGAGGGATGATGACCACTGTGGCAAACACAATTCCCGTGATGGCTCCTGATGCGCCTACTGCAGTGTAAGCATCCTGCTTGCGGTTCACCCACAAACTCAGCAAATTCCCACCAATCAGCGCACCCAAATACACCTGTAGGAAATGGCTCGGCCCTAAAAACTGCAGGAGCAATGGGCCAAACATATACAAGGTGTACATGTTTACCAACAAATGCATGATGTCCACATGCAGAAATCCGCTGCTGAGCAAACGCCACCATTCTTTTTGATATTTGAGGTTGCCAACTCGGAAATACCCTTGCTCAAAAAGCGACGGCCGTTCAAAGCCTGCGAAACTGTATAGCACATTCACTGCAATGATTCCATAAATCAGAAAATCTTGCGTATTCATCAGGGAACTTGAATGATTTTTCCCTGTCCGCCTTCAACAAACCTGGTACCGCGTTTTGGGTTGCCAAGGTATTGCACATTTCCCCTTCCAAATACAGAAATTTCCAACCACATGCGCGCATTGACTTTGCTGTCTAGTGGCGAAAAGTGATACAGGTAAATGTCTTCTGTGCGCAGGTGCTCTGCCAGTAACTGCCCTACATCATTCACTTCATAAGCGAAAATGCCGGCATAGCCGGAAAGGATGCTCTTTCCACAATTGATGCTGCCGCCGCTTACATTTCCATAGCGAAGCTTCAAATCCAGGTCGTAAACACTTTTGTGGTCTATGGTCAGGGCTCCACCAAAAATGGTATCTAAACTTTTCAGGGCAGCAGCGCCTTTCAGGTGTATGGATTCCAGTTTGTGCACATTCACCGTGCAACGCGGATTTTGATGCATCTTACGCACCCAGTTGCAACGGTTTTCATCGCTAAACATGAGTGTTCCATTCTTGACGACAGTCTTGATGCTTCTCAATAGTTTATCCCCGCTGCGTACCGTCACTTGTTCCGGGATGCTTGTATCCTGGGTAATGAACACGTCAAATTCCTGCCCCGCTTCAATGCCACTGAAGGGCTCCAGGATGCGGGTTTCTGTCGAGTCCGTTCCATAACCGGTGAAGCAGTCGTCCAACTGTTCCCGATTGCAGGAAGCCATGCTCAGAATTAACAGAAATAGGAATAATCTTTGCGTAAGATTCATCCGAAATGATACATACAAAGTTCATGAATTTCCGCTTCAGTTTCATTGCCGTTGCTTTGTTGGCGGTATTTTTCTTTGGAAGGTCAGAGGTGCTGCATGCACAAGATGCCTACGCCGAAGGTGCTGAAGCCATGAAAGAAGGAGATTTTCGCAGGGCGGAATACATTTTTCGTCAGGGACTGCGCAGAACACCCAATGATTATACGCTCATGCATCTTCTGTCGCATACGGTAATGAATCAAAGGCGCTTCCGCGAGGCAGATTCATTGTTGCGTGAGGTTGAAAAAGCCGACAGTAATCAGGTGGGCACTTATTGGTATTTGGGCCTGAGTCAGGAAAAGCAGCGAAACGACAGCGCGGCACTGTTTTATTACAAGACCTACATCCGCAAAACACAAAACCAGAACAATCCAAATTCCAGCGCATGGCTCAGGGCGGGAAGTTGTTATCGCCGCATGCTGCACCATAAAGGCTTAAACGGTAATGAGTTGGACGATATGATTTCTTCCTATAATCGCTACCTTCAATTGAATCCCAGTGATCCCATGGGTATTGCATTGAGTCAGTTTATGGATGCGGTACAAAGAAATCGCCCGGCAGATTACGCCGTACGCTGGGTTTGGAATGAACAGTGATTTGTGCATATCGCTAAACAGATTGTCCTGCACAGCACTGCCTGACCAATTTCCATGAAATCGGGCAGTTAACTTCCAAGAGCGGAGTACGCGCTCATGATGCCATATCAACCTTTTACAATTATTTCTTCTTAGCCTGCTCGGCCATCACCACCTGTTCCCAAATTTGGATTCCCTGTTTGTCAAAAAGTCGCATGGTCAGTGTTCTGGCATTGCGCGGCCCTGCAAACTCCAGCGTACCAAAGTTTCTGTCTTTGGTGAAGGCGGTTCCGGGAACCCTATAGCGGTTCTGCTCTTCGTCGCCACGGGCATACACGCCAGAGGCGAGTGGACTTGAAGTGAAATCCCAAATGCTTGGTTTGCCGTCCTCTTTCAATACGCTGAGCTCGGCAAAATGTCGATCTCCGCTGAGAAAGATGACATTGCGGATGTCGTGCTCCTGGATGTGTCGGATGATGTCGTTGCGCTCCTCTGGATACCGGGCGAAGTTTTCATATTCGGCCGCGCTATTGAGAAATTGTCCGCCTACACAAACCACCTTCCATTCATTGGCAGGAGCACTGAGTAAGGCAGTCTTCAGCCATTCACGTTGACTATTGCCAAGGATGCTTGCGCCAGAATCACCGGGCAGCGTGCGGTTATAGCGGTCGTCGAGCAGAAAGAATTGCACATCGCTGCGTTCAAACCAGGTTGTAATCCCGGGCTGGAAAGGCAATCCTTCCGATGGGTTTGCCCAAAAATCGTGAAAGGCGCGCAGGGTGATATTCTTGTGTACGAAAGTACCATTGGCATCGTTTGGGCCAAAATCATGATCGTCCCAGATGGCATAGTTAGGGCAGGAACGAAGCAGCCGTGCGGCTTCGCTTTGCGCGCGCGTATGGATGTAGCGGGCGTAGATACCACTTTCGCTGCCCCAGTCGGGCTCGCGCAGGTAGATATTATCGCCGCCCCAAATCATCAAATCAGGATTTTTGTCTGCAATTCGATTAAAAATATCTGTTGATGTATCTCCATATGGTTTACCCGGTCGATCAAAACGTGGTTCGTTTGCGTAATAGCAACTTCCAAAAGCTACGCGCAGGGCAGGAGGATTATTGCGCCAGCGCCAAAGTTCCGGTGTGCGGAAATAATATGTTTCTTTGGCCGATGGCTTCTCACCAACAAGAACTTGGTATTCCACGGTGGTGCCAGGCTCGGCGGGAATGACAAACTCTGCCGTGAAGCCGCGCATGGCCTGGGGACTTTGCTTCGTGGTGTATTTATAAGGCTGCACTGTGCCGGAATCTCGGTAGCGCAGGGAAACTGCTTCCTGTTTCAGGGTCTGAATGACAATCCGTCCTTCGCGAAAATCTACATGTCCCAATACAGGCCCTACGAATTGTTGTGCCCACACTACCTGAGTAAGGCACATTCCCAAAATCATGCTGAACACTTTCATCTTGGCAAAGAACGTGTATCGCTGTGAAGCTTTTGTAAAGTCTTAAGCTACAATACCGGTTTATCTCAAGGATGTTTTTGCCCCAGAATACACAGAAATGTAAGGTGCATTGTACCAGCGCCAGGTGCTGCGCATGTACATAAATAAGTCAGCGCCGGCCACCAATGGTTTATATTCTTTTTTCCAGCCTTCGGCGGAAAGAAATAATCCGCCCGTGCGGCAATAAACATTATTCCCATATCCCCATGGATTGCGCACAAATCCAGGGCCCGCTTTCAGGGTCAGCGTGCCTTCCTGACGCAACAAATAAATGCTGTGCAATCGATGGATGTCTTTGCGGTAACCGTAACGAATGCCGCACCAATACTTGGAAATGCCCAAACCCCAGGCTTGGGAAGTTGTGCGCTCCGAGGATTTGTTGCGCAAGAACTCCGCATCGAATCCATAGCGCATACGGCCTCCAATGGTATAGCCAATCTTGAACCCCAGGCGGGCGTCCCAGCTTTTTAAATCTTGCGCCTGTAGTTGTATGACTGTCGGAGTCAACAGCAGCAACAAAAGTCGTGCGATGCCCTTCATGATGGATAGTTGCAGCCGTTTCAATAGCTTTTTTTGTATTGAACGCCACAAAGGTGCAGACATTGTTTTTGGTTACGAAGTAGTTTTGTGTCATGAAGTTGAGTATTGTGCACACAGGCTTGTTCAAGCTGGATGGTGGTGCCATGTATGGTGTGGTTCCGAAGCAAATCTGGAACAAGTTAAATCCTGCAGATGCATTGAATCTATGCAACTGGGCCATGCGCTGTTTATTGGTCGAAGATGGAGACCGTCTGATTTTGATTGATACAGGCATCGGCGATAAACAAAGTGAAAAGTTTTTTGGGTTTTATCATTTGAGTCAAACCCAATCATTGCCGGAGGCAGTTGCTCAGGCTGGATATAACCTCAATGACGTGACTGATGTGTTGCTCACACATCTGCACTTCGACCATTGTGGAGGGGCTGTGGTGAAAACCGACGATGGTACTGGTTACGAACCTTCCTGTAAAAACGCCCGTTACTGGGTTACCGAGGCTCAATGGAACCATGCACTCCATTCAAATCCCAGGGAACAAGCTTCATTCTTGAAAGAAAACTTTGTTCCATTGATGGAACAAGGACGCATCCATTTCATTTCAGCCTTCGAAAAACTTGGGAACGCTATTGAAATAAGGGTAATGAATGGTCATACACGAGGCATGATTTGTCCATTAATTCAAAGTCAGAACCGCAAAGTGTTTTATGCAGCAGACCTCATTCCTTCGGCAAGTCACATTCCGGTGAATTATGTCATGGGTTATGACATAGAACCCTTAACAGTGATGAAAGAGAAAGAAGCCATACTGACGGAGGCAGAAGCAGAAAACTGGGTTTTGTTTTTCGAACATGATCCCTTGACTTCTGCTGTAGAGGTGTCGCGGAATGAAAAAGGAGGATTTCGTGCAGGTGCGCCGATAGATCTGTTTTTCTGAATGATGCGAATTGCTGAGCGCTAATATTGCGCCATGATTCCCGACTTAAAATGGCTGGAACGCACAGAACTGCTCATCGGCAAAACCGAGCTGGAACGTTTGGTTTATAAGCATGTATTGATCGTTGGCATGGGAGGAGTTGGCAGCTATGCAGCAGAGTTTGTTTGCAGGGCTGGTGTGGGTTCCATGACCATCGTTGACGGCGACGTAGTTGACCTGACCAATAAAAACCGACAGTTGCCGGCATTGAGCAGTACTGTTGGGAAGGGGAAAGCGGCCCTGATGGCAGAACGGCTCTTGGACATCAATCCGGATTTGAATCTGAAGGTGGTAGATCGCTTCCAAAAACCCGACGACACAAATCTGTTGGTGAAAGACGGGAACTTCGATTACGTGATGGATTGTATTGACAGTATTTCCCCTAAGGTGTTCTTGATCCAGGCAGCCCTGAACCACGGCGTGCCCATCATCAGCTCCATGGGTGCCGGTGGAAAAACAAATCCCTGGAACATGAAGGTGGGCGACATCAGCAAAACAACGGTTTGTCCCTTTGCCAGAAACCTGCGTAAACGACTCAGGAAAATGGGCATCCGCAAAGGCGTAAAAACCATTTATTCCACGGCGCCCGTAGTGGATGAGTCATTAAAACTTACCGACGGCAGCAACTACAAGAAATCGTTCTACGGAACCATTTCCTTCATTCCGCCCTTATTCGGTTTGTTGATGGCTGCGGAAGTCATCAACCATTTGCGCAGGCAAGACTAAATACATTTCGAAGCAAAGGAACTTATCTTTGCATGTACATGCAGATTTGCGAAAACATCCTGCAAACTATTGGCCATACGCCGCTGGTGCGCATCAACAAAATTGCAGCCGAAATCCCCGCAACCGTATTGGCTAAAGTGGAAACCTTTAATCCGGGCAATTCCATCAAAGACCGAATGGCCTTAAAGATGATTGAAGATGCCGAGCGGAGTGGAGCGCTGAAACCCGGCGGAACCATCATTGAAGGTACCAGCGGAAATACAGGCATGGGTTTAGCCATCGCGGCAGTGATTAAAGGTTATCGCTGCATTTTTACAACCACCGATAAACAAAGCAAAGAAAAAGTAGATGCTTTGAAGGCTTTTGGTGCAGAAGTAGTGGTTTGCCCTACAGATGTGGAGCCCGAAGATCCCCGCAGCTATTACAGCGTTTCTTCGCGACTGGCCAGTGAAATTCCGAACGCCTGGAAACCCAATCAATACGACAACCTAAGCAACGCACAGGCCCATTACGAACAAACAGGACCGGAAATTTGGGAACAAACTGAAGGAAAAATCACGCACCTGATTGTAGGTGTGGGAACCGGTGGTACCATCAGCGGAACCGGCAAGTATCTAAAGGAAAAAAATCCGAACATTCAGGTGTTGGGCATTGATACCTACGGCTCGGTATTCAAAAAGTACAAGGAAACTGGAATCTTTGATAAAAACGAAATCTATCCATACATCACCGAAGGAATTGGTGAAGACTTTTTACCGGAGAACGTAGATTTCAGCGTCATTGACCATTTTGAGAAGGTTACCGATAAAGATGCAGCCATCATGACGCGCCGCATTGCCAGGGAAGAAGGCATCTTCGCCGGAAACAGTGCAGGCAGCGCCATGGCCGGCTTGCTGCAGATGAAGGACAAATTCAAGCCCGGCGATGTTGTGGTGGTGATTTTCCACGACCACGGCACCAGGTATCTGGGGAAGATGTTCAACGATGACTGGATGCGCGACAGAGGTTTTATTCCACCGGTAACCAAAGCCTGCGCCCAGGATTTGATTGAAAAACACAAAAACCTCAGGCTCATTACCGTGAATCAGAACGATACCTGTGAACAGGCCTTCGCCCTGATGCAGAAATACGACATCTCACAAATTCCTGTGGTTGATACACAAGGCGGTTTTATAGGCTCTCTGGAAGATGCCGCCCTGTATTCCAGCTTGTTGAAAAACAGAGATTGGATGCATGCCAAGGTGCATGAGGTAATGCATGAACCATTTCCAATTGTTTCGCCGCAGGCAAGCCTCGAGGAAGTGTCATCACGCATCACCAAAGAGAACAGTGCCGTCCTGATGATGGATATGGGTGGAAATTGGCACATCATTACCCGCTACGATGTGATTTCCGCACTGTCTTCTTAAGGAATCTTACATGAGCTCGCGCAATCGTTTGTTACAGGTTTCTGACATCAGGAATATGCTGTCAGCAGTGCTGGTATTGCTATTGCCTTGCGTATATACCGCTTGCAATCCTTGCGGAAAAGGTTATGATCCCAGATTGATGGCGCGTTCTATTCAGGTCAAGCCTTCAAACAACATTGGATCCTGGCTGAATGGAGATACCATTAGGCTCCAAAACGATACGGCATTTTTCCGCTTGGAACTCACTGCAGATCGCATGGTGCGCTCTGGCACCTATACGTTTTTCCCGCATTTAATAGCCTGTTCGCCAGAAGAACCCTATTTGGAAACGCCTGTGGACAGCCTGAGTATTGTAGCCACTTCTGACTGGGATGCAACACACCTCACAGGAACCTCATTGGCCGATTTAAGCAGCGCCAGATTATACGCGCATCCACAAGGGAATGTCTATGACACCAGCTTTCATGCTTTTGCCGCAGCTTGCAAGGGAAAGCGTTTCTTACTTCACGAAGCGCATGTTTGCCTGCTGAAAACAGTTTGCAGGAACACAAACAAGGTGAATACCTTCGCATTGCGTGTAAAGCTGCGCAATGGAGCAGTCCTTCAAAGCAGGAATATGACCCTTTTTCGTGTTTGATGATGAGTGTACAGGAAGAAGAAAAACGCTTGGTTACCGACCAAATGGGCCGCAGCATCATGGTTCCGCTAAAACCCGGAAGGATTATTTCATTGGTTCCCAGCCAGACTGAGCTGTTATATTTTTTAGGCGCGGGCACATCCATAGCCGCACAAACGATTTTCTGTGTGCATCCTAAACAGGAAAGTGAACGGGCCGTGAAAATTGGGGGAACCAAAAAGCTGCGCATGGATGCCATCAGGCAACTGAATCCTGACCTGATTATTGGCAATAAGGAAGAAAATGAACGCGG
>JBEDND010000238.1:0-4820 GCA_041170785.1 Bacteroidota bacterium
GCGTATTGAGCTACGCCAACCTGAAAGGCTATTACACCAGCGGCAAACACAGCTGGGAGCAAAAATTCAACCTCTTGTACGGCTTGATTAAAAATCAGGGTGAAATGGTGCGCAAAAGCCAGGATTTGCTGCTTATCACCAGTGATTACAACTATGCCATTTCTCCAAAGCTGCAGGCCTTTGTCGGTGTCACCTTCCAATCACAGGCCGACAGGGGTTTTGAGTATAAAACCAATCCAACCGGGTCGCCGGTAAAAACCTTGATTTCCGGATTCATGAGTCCCGGACAGCTGATTGAAGCGTTTGGATTTAAATATGCTCCGGTACCCTTTTGGTGGGTGAAGTTCGGCCTGGGCGCTACGCGTCAAACCTTTATGCTGAACCAGCGCATTTATGCAGAAACCGGTAAGGAGCTGATATCAAATGTGCCGCGCGGACAAAAAGTAATCAATGAGGCGGGGCTGCAAATTCAGAGTGAATTCAGCAAAGATGTAAAACCCAACATGCGCATCACGGCGCGCTACCTGGGATTTGGCCCGTTCAATTACCTGGAAGGCGGTTTCGACAGCCGCCTGGATTTCATGGCTACCGCCAGACTCACGAAATTCCTGACGACGAACATCACTGCGGTTGCCATTTTGGACAAAAACCAACACAAAAACTGGCAGCTGTCACAGATTTTCGGCATCGGACTGGCCTACAAACGCTGAACGCAGAAGATGGACCGGATAGAACTTCCTGAATATTACCTGGATCCAAAACTAATCAGGTTGGTGGCCAGCCGCTTGCATGCGGGGGCCATTGTTGTTGTTCCCACCGACACGGTGTATGCATTGGTATGCGACCCAGGCAATCAGGCTGCGGTGGAACGCATGTGCGCGCAAGTGGGTAAAAAAGCCAACACAGCGTTGCTTTCGCTCTTGTGCCGGGATTTCAAACAGATTGCGGCCTACACTGCGCCCATCCCTCAACCGGTTTTCAGGGTGCTTCGCGCAAAGCTGCCGGGCCCATTCACCTTCATCCTTAAAGCCTCGGCATCAGTAGAAAAACAATTCAACAACCGACGAAAAACCATTGGTGTGCGCATACCCGATCATCCCGTTTTGTTGGGCATTCTGGAAACATTTGATGGTCCGTTGATGGCTACTTCCCTGCACAGCGACGACCACATCATGGAATACGCGCATGATCCCGATGAGATTGCCCAGACAATGACACATCTTGCAGACCTCCTCGTGGACAGTGGTCCTTGTGGCATAATTCCATCAACAGTGGTTGACTGCAGCAGTGGTGAACCTGAACTGCTGCGCGAGGGCAAAGGCATTTGGTAAACATCTTACCAGGATTCCGGACCGGGAAGCTCATCCAATTCACTTGGCATGGCCGACTTCATACTCCAAAGCCGATTTTCGACGCCGTTGGTCAGCCATAAAAACTGAACACCGGTTTCCATATTGTATTTCAATGCCTGTTCCACCACTTTCTGTCCAATGGGAACATGAGGCGCCTTACATTCCACCAGAATAATGGGCTCGGCTTGCCTGTTCATCACCAGGACATCTGTGCGCCGTTTTAATCCATTCAACAGCAATGCGCGTTCCAGTGCTATCCACCCTTCGGGAACCTTGAAATCGTCAAGCAACCAGAATACCACATGTTGGCGTACCCATTCTTCCGGAGTGAGGGCCACATATTTTTTTCTGATTCTGTCAAAAATATAGTTTTTTTGCCCCTGACTGCGCAGCTGGAACGTATAGGCCGGAAAGCTCAGCATTAACCTCCGCAATTTAGTCGATGAGTACCATACCGGTGTTCCAAGTTTATGAGAAAATCCTGGCGGACATTCAGAAGCGCTCGTTTGCACCGGTGTATCTTTTGCAGGGGAAAGAACCCTTCTTCATAGATAAGATTACAGAAGCGCTGGAGGCAACCGTATTGCAAGAGCACGAAAAAAGCTTCAACCAAACCACTTTCTACGGAAAAGAAACCAATACCATGAACTTGCTGATGGCAGCCCGCCGTTATCCGATGGGCGCCACACATCAGCTGATTGTGGTAAAGGAAGCCCAGCATTTGCAAGACCTCGAAAAGCTCGAAGCCTACCTGGAAGCGCCACAACCTTCCACCATTCTGGTTTTGTGCATTAAATCCGAAAAGAAACTGGACAAGCGAACCAAGTTGGCTAAGTTGTTTGGGAAATACTGCATCTTCGACTCAGACCCTCTGAAGGATTTCCAGATGAAACGATGGCTGGACAACTGGACCAGAACCCAGGGAAAAACCCTGGATGCACTTGCTGCAGAAATGGTCACCGATTATCTGGGTACCGATTTGAGTTTGGTGGTGAATGAATTGAGCAAACTGTTTATCAATGTAAAAGATGCATACATCAGCGCGCGACACATACAGGAACACATAGGACTGAGCAAAGAATTCAACGTTTTTGAATTACAGAAAGCATTGGGCGCCAGAAACTTTAACAAATCGATTCAGATTGCCCACCACCTGAGTTCTGACATGAGTGGGAGAAATCACAGCAGCGTGCTGCTTGGAGCACTGGTGCAGTATTTCAACAAGGTGCTCCTCACCCATGGACATAAAACCAAAGACAAAGATGCGCTGGCGAAAATCCTGGAGGTTCATCCATTTTTTGTGCAGGAATACCTTGCGGCAGCCGGAAAATACAGTCCAGCAGCTATTGAAAAGGTGCTCGGCTACCTCAAATACTTCGACCTCAGGTTTAAGGGAGTTAATAAGGGTGGTGCTTCCGACAATCAATTGTTCGTGGAGCTCATTGTAAATATTCTGAAAAACTGAACCTGTATGGTTCATCAATATTTTATCACTATTGTTTAATTTGCACGTCACATCTGATACACATCATACCATGAAGAAACACATACCATTAACCATGTTGTTCCTGGGTGCCTGCGGCCTAACGGCTCAGGTTCCTTTTGGAAACGTTCGTTTGGGAAGCCCCTCTGGTCCCGCAGTGAAATCCACTTTTTACGTTACTTCTGATCAGGCCGCTGCCGGTGCAGTGTACAGTTCCGGAAAAACCAATAAAAATCAGGAATACCTGCTTCGCAGGGGAATTGTTCCCTACGACTTTGTAGAAATAGGCAGCACCTGGTACGACCTTCAGTCAAACGCTTCTGTAGGCAACAGGGTAGTGCTTTATCCTGATGGAAGCGTTTCAGCAACATGGACCACCAGTGCCGATGAAGGATCTTCCAGCTTTCCAAATCGCGGCAGCGGTTTCAACCATTACAATAAAACAACTTGGGGGCCTTCAAAAGCCGACCGTATTGAAACAGCCCGCCTCGGCTGGCCAAGCATTGGCGTGCTGTCTGACGGTACCGAATGGATTATGGCCCATGATGCTGCCCTTGGCGGCTTCGTGCTTTCTAAAAACGGGGGTAAAGGACAAACAAACTGGACTGGAACTGCCGTGCTGAAAGAGAATAACCTGCGCCCGCTTTGGGGTCGTGCTACTTCTTCAGGTAATTACATCCATGCCATTTACACATACGCCGATAGCGCGCAGCCCGGTGAACCCCGCGCTCCTACACGCAACGGCGTTCTGGCTCCTATGGTATACAGCCGTTCTACCGACGGTGGCGTAACCTGGGACAAACAAGCCGTGATGCTGCCTGGTTTTGATACGACCCGTATTTCAAACGGCGGTGGCGATCAATACGCTATTGCCAGCCGTGATTCCATTGTGGCCATCATCTTCGGCGGTTTGGCTGATGACGTTTCTGTATGGAAATCAACCAACAACGGTACCGATTGGACCAAAATGATTGCGGATTCCTTCAAATACGCACCATATAAATCAACCAAACTGATGCTTGACACTCCGTTTACAAACGACGGAACCGTGCAGGTGTTGATTGACCGCAACGGCAAGGTGCATGCCTTCTGGGCCGGCAGCCGCATGTTGGATGACGACAATACCGATCAGTCTTTCTCTTTCTTCCCCGGTTTCCAGTTTATTGGTTACTGGAATGAAAACACCAAACAGAGCCAAATCATTGCTTCAGGCGCAGCTTTTGACCGCGACGGTGACAATGCTAACGCGCTCAGCGCTGCAACTACTGCATTCCTGAGCAATGGCCAGGTTCCTTCTACCCTGAACACCGTAGCGCGTCTGGGCAATACTTCTGCCATGAGGCAACCTTCTCCAACCATCGATGCCGCAGGTAACATCTACGTAACTTTCTCTGTGCCGATTGAAGGTGACCTGAGTGATCTTGATGCGAACTACCGCGACATCGGACTGGTTTATTCTACCGATGGCGGCGCTACCTGGAAAACCGGCCAAAACCTGACCCAGACCATGATGGTTGAAGACGACTTCGCCAGCGTTGCTCCAGATGCTGACAACTTCGTGCACATGGTATGGCAGCGTGACGGAATCCCCGGAACAAACCTGCAGAACAATTCTACTTCTACCAACAACCATGAGCCTGTGAAAAACCAGATTATGTATGCAGCCATCCCAACTGCCAAGATTCTGTCTGATGCCATTGGCCATCAGTGGGGTCTGGGCGTGAACAAAATGAATCAGCCTGCAGAAGTATTTGTGGTTTCTCAGAACTATCCGAACCCTTTCAGCAGCAAGTCTGAAGTGTTGGTGTACATGGATGAACCAGGAACCCTGAAGGTGGACATCATCACACTGGACGGCAAAGTGGTTCGCAGCAGCAGCCAGAAAATGATTTCCCGCGGAAACCAAATCGTTCAACTGGACGGAAGCGGCTTGAATGCAGGCATGTACCTGTACCGTTTCACTGCCGGCAAGAACGTGGTGACCA
>JBEDND010000239.1:0-10529 GCA_041170785.1 Bacteroidota bacterium
GTGCTGGTTTGTCTGGACAGTACGGAAGCCATCATCCGCGAAGCGGCATCGCGCGGTTGCAACATGGTGGTGGCGCATCATCCCATCATCTTCAAAGGTATGAAGCGGCTTACGGGCAGCACTTATGCAGCACGCGCAGTGGAGCTGGCCATCAGGGAAGGCATTGCGATTTACGCCATCCATACCAACCTGGACAACGTGCTGTATCGCGGAGTAAACCAGCGTATTGGTGCGCGACTTGGCCTGCAGGACATGCGCATCCTGGCTCCCATGCGCGAGCAATTAGTCAAGTTGGAAATCTTTGTACCGCATGCGCATGCCGATGTGGTACGCGAGGCTTTATTCGCCGCTGGCGGCGGAACCATTGGCAACTACGACGCGTGCAGTTTCAACCTGAGCGGCACGGGAACCTTCAGGCCCGGCGCAGGCAGCAATCCATTTGTTGGCATTGCGGGAGTCATCCATCGGGAAGAAGAAACTTACATCCAGATGATTGCGCCACGCCACCGGGAGGCCGCGCTCATTCAGGCCTTGAAGGCTGCACATCCCTACGAAGAAGTGGCTTATCAGGTGCTGCCGCTGTTGAATGAATGGCAGGAAAGCGGTTCAGGTTTGATCGGCCAATTGCCGGAAGCGATGGAAAGTGAAGCTTTTCTCAAGCACGTGCAACAGGCCATGGAGCTGCCGGGTATCAGGCTTGCCATGGGGCCTCAGAAGCACATCAAGCGGGTAGCGTTGTGCGGCGGTGCCGGAAGCTTCCTCACCAAAAAAGCACTGCAGGCCGGAGCCGATGCCTACATCACCGCCGACGTGAAATACCACGAGTTCTTCGATCAGGAAGAACAGATGTGGTTGCTGGACATAGGCCATTTTGAAAGTGAACAATACACGATAAACCTGATTGTTGAGGTGTTGAATGAAAATTTCCCTAAATTCGCGGTTCTTTCGCCGGAAACAAATACCAATCCGGTGAAGTATTTTCCGAAACCATGGATTTGACCGTAGAAAAAAAACTCAAGAACCTTTACAAGCTGCAGGCCATAGACACCGCGCTGGACAACCTGAAAGCCATGATGGGAGAACTTCCCATGGAAGTGGCCGATCTGGAAGACGGTATTGTTGGACTGGAAACCCGCATTGGCAATATCCAGGGTGAAATCAAAGACATCCACGATGGCATTGGTGCATTCAAACACCGCATTAAAGAGTGCAACCAGCAGATTGACCGTTACAAGGAGCAGTTAAACCAGGTCAAGAACAACCGTGAATTCGATGCCCTGAATAAAGAGATTGAAATCCTGGGCCTCGAAAACATGCAGACTGAAAAGGCCATCAAGCAGCAGCAAGAAAAGTTGGAAGGCCATAAGTTGCTGTTGGAAACTACCGAGCAGCACCTGGGAAGTCGCAAAAAAGACCTCGAATTCAAAAAAGGCGAGCTGAAAACCATCGAAAAAGAAAACGAGGAAGAAATGGCCCGTTTGATGGAAGACCGCGCCAAGGCAGAGAAACAGGTTGATGAGCGTTTGCTGAAGGCCTATAACCGCATCCGCCACAACGTGCGCAACGGCATTGCCGTGGCAAGCATCTTGCGCGGATCTTGCGGTGGTTGTTTTGCCCGCATCCCTCCGCAGCGCCAGAGTGACATCCGCGCGCACAACAAAATCATCGATTGTGAACATTGCGGACGTATTCTTGTGGACGTAACCATTTCCGGTCAGGAAACTATTTACGAACCCAAGCCCGAAAAAACCACGACCCGTCGCAAGCTCAAACTCGGAGCCAAGGCGGAATAATCATTAAAACATGAACCATTTAAAGAAAGGGAAGCTCATCGTTTCCCTTTTCTTTTTTACCCTCCCGTTTGTTCCCGCGGTTGCATCGGCGGCGGTTCAGTTTTCCTTTACACCCGGCTGCGCCCGTGGATTGAACTTCATCCACCAGTTTCGCTTTTCAGATGCGCGTAATGCCTTAACGACAGAACGGGGCAACAACAACCTGGCCCCGCTGCTGCTGGACGACTACATAGACTTCATTCAGGTGTTTTTGAATGAGCAAACAGCGGAATACCAAAAGCTTAACGCCGCGGTTCCGGAACGCATCCGGCGTATTGAGGAATTGCCGGAAACTTCGCCATGGCGTTTGTATTGCCGCGGCGAAATACGCATGCACTGGGGCCTGGCAGCCATGAAATACGGTGAATATTGGACGGCCTTCACCTTGTTCCGCAATGCCTGGTCCGATTTTCAGGAGAACCTGCGCAAGCATCCCAAATTTGTGCTCACAGAGAAGTCACTTGGCTTGCTGGAAGCTGCGGTAGGCTCGATTCCTCAGTCGTATAAGAAATTTGCTGCGGTGCTCGGTTTTTCGGGCAGTATTTCCGGCGGGCTGGCACGGGTGGAGCGCGTGAGCAGAACCACACCGGCATCCCCGGATTTGCTGATGTTCCACCACGAAGCCTCCCTCCTTGCCTGCTGGCTGCGGTTACACCTCCTTCAAGACCCACAAGGCGCCTGGAACCTGGTTCTGGCAGTGTGCAATCAATATCAATACTACCCTGTTGCCTGCTTCATCCGCGCCAATATTGCCATGAATACCGGCCGCAATGACCTGGCCATCGAAACCTTGCGGGGAAGAATCCCGCATCCAAACCAACACGCATTCTGGTATCTGGAATTCATGCTCGGCCAAGCGCTGTTGCATCGATTGGATACAACTGCCGAAACACACCTGCGCAGGTATCTGGTTCGGTTCAAAGGACAAAATTACCTGAAGCGCGCAGCCCGCGACCTTGCCTGGGTTGCACTGCTGAAAGGCGACATGGCCTGGTACCAAAACTACCTTTCGCTGGCCAGAACCATGGGCCAGGAACGCACCGATGAGGACCGACAGGCCATGCGCGATGCCTGGCAGAAATATCCGCCGGATGTGCGGCTGCTTCAGGCCCGATTGCTGTGTGACGGCGGCTACTACGCGCGCGCTCTAAGTGTACTTGGCGCAAATACCTATACCAGTACCACACTTCAAACCGAGTATCACTACCGTCAGGCGCGCATCCTGCAAGAATTAAACCGGACTGCTGAAGCAGAACAGGCCTACCTGAACACCATCGAACTGGGCAAAGACCTTGAACGTTATTTCGCCGCCAATGCGGCCCTGCAGCTTGGATTGATCTATGAAGCCAGAGCACAGCGCGCGCAGGCCATCCAATATTTCCGGATGGCTATCAACGGATTTCCGAACAACAAAGAATATCGCAACGGGATCGAACAAAAAGCCCGTGCAGGTTTGCAGCGCATTGGCGCCTGAGTCATCAAAGAAAAGCTGTAGGCCCAATCAGCGAAGGTCAACCACCGTTACGCCCGGCTTTGTTTTGGCGTCGAAGGTGAAACTGGCATCAGTTACAGCCACGTTGGGTGTAAAAGATTTCACTGCGTAGGTAACCAGCATGCTGTTCTTGTAATACATCAGCATGCGGTCAATCTGGTTGGTGGTTTTATCAATTTCAACCTTTACGTAGGAAAGCTGGTTCTTCTTGGGCACCTTGGGTGACAGCTTCACCACTTCGTAGGTTTTGTTGTTCCGAACGATGGGGCCTTCATACGCGCCGTTGAAGCCTTTTTTATGGATGGAAAAGATTTCATTCGGCGTAATGGAATTGTCGTTGGGCTTGTAGTTTTCGATGGTTACTTCATTGGCATCCTTCACGTAGGTCCACATGGTTTTACCGTCGCAATAAATTTCCTGGCCTCCGAAGTCGAGGCGAAATTTTGCGCCTTTCAGGAACACTGTTCCTTCTTCAGTAGTTTTTTTCTTGTCGGCCTGATTCTCGGTGGTTACCGTAAATACCGCTTTGATGGATGTGTATGCCTGATACTTTTTGCTCACCTTATTGAGCAGTTCATTGGCCTTGGCATCCGTTTGCGCCAATCCTACAGTCGCGGCAAGCATTCCCACAACGATTAAAGACGGTTTCAAAAGAGTTTTCATGAATGGTTGCAAAGTTCGTAAAATCCTATTGATCCAGAGATTTCAAAAACTGTTCCAATGCATATTCATCCGGAATTAATACCTGACGTGCCTTACTTCCTTCAAAAGGTCCGACGATTCCGGCGTGTTCCAGCTGATCCATCAGGCGACCGGCGCGGTTATAACCCAGCTTGAGCCTGCGTTGGATGAGCGAAGTACTCCCCACTTGGTTTTGCACCACCACCCGTGCGGCATCTTCAAACAGTGCATCCCGGTCGTTGGGGTCAAACTGCTCGGAAGTGCCGCCACCGCTGCCACCCTCTTCCTTCACCTCCGGCAACAGGTAAGGTCCTGCAAACCCGGTTTGATTGCCGATGTATTCCGTGATGCGTTCCACTTCAGGCGTATCCACGAACGGACATTGCAGGCGAATCAATTCCTGTCCGCCGCTGAACAGCATATCTCCTTTACCGATGAGCTGGTCGGCGCCATTGCTGTCGAGGATGGTACGGCTGTCGATTTTGCTGGTTACGCGAAACGCGATGCGCGCCGGGAAGTTCGCCTTGATGATGCCGGTAATCACGTTCACACTTGGTCGCTGAGTAGCCAGAATGAGGTGGATGCCTACAGCCCGCGCCAGCTGTGCAATGCGCGCAATAGGTGTTTCAATTTCCTTGCCCGCAGTCATCATCAAATCGGCTACTTCGTCAATCACCACCACGATGTAGGGCAGGAAGCGGTGCCCGTTCTGCGGATTCAGCTTGCGGTTCCGGAACTTGTCGTTGTATTCCACAATATTCCGCACAAAAGCATCCTGGAGCAGCTTGTAGCGGTCTTCCATCTCAATGCACAACGAATTCAGCGTGTTGATCACCTTTTGGTTGTCGGTGATGATGGCTTCCCCGTCGCCGGGCAACTTCGCCAGAAAGTGGCGTTCAATTTTGTTGTACAGCGTGAGTTCTACCTTCTTTGGATCGACCAGCACCAGCTTCACATAGGAAGGATGTTTTTTATACAACAAGGAAACGAGGATGGCGTTGAGGCCAACTGATTTACCCTGTCCTGTGGCGCCGGCCATCAGCAGGTGCGGCATGCGGGCCAGGTCGGCAATGTAGATTTCGTTGGAAATGGTTTTGCCCAGCACCACAGGCAGCTGATAATCGCTGTCCTGGAATTTCTTGCTGGTGATCATGCTCTTCATGTTGACCATTTCGGCGTGCTTGTTGGGAACCTCAATGCCAATGGTTCCCTTTCCGGGAATCGGTGCAATGATGCGTATGCCCAATGCCGCCAGACTCAGGGCAATGTCGTCTTCCAGGCTTTTGATTTTGGAAATCTTTACGCCGGGCGCCGGGATGATTTCATAAAGGGTTACGGTTGGACCAATGCTGGCTTTGATTTGCGAGATGCCGATGTTGTAATTCTTGAGGGTTTCGAGGATGAGCCTTTTGCTGTTTTCCAATTCGGCGGTATCCACTTCCCTTTTTTCGCTCTGGTAATCGGTCATCAGATCCGGTGTGGGCATCTTGTAACGGCTCAGCTCCAGGGTTGGATCGTACAGCGTGTCCAGGCCGTTGTGGATGGGCGGGGGCCCGTCTGCTGTTTCGGCCGGCACGGTTTCAGGAACCACCGGCGCGGTGTCGATGGTAAACGGAACTTCCGGCACCAGCGGCGCAGGATCAGGCACTACCGGTTCCAGTTCTTCCACTATGAAGGGAATATGTTCAAAGGGCGCAGGATCAGGCGTGGTGGTGGCAGGTTCCGGAGTTGGCGCGGGTTCGGGCGTAGGTACCGGTGACGGCGCAGGTGGCGTTTTTGACTTTGCAGGATTGTTGACCGGAACAGGTTCGGGAACAGGAACTTCCGCGGGCCTTTGAAAGGGGCGGAAGTTGAAAAACACCATGAGGTACACCAGGGCAATGCCACCGATGGCCAGAAACGCGCCAATCACGCCGCCAAACCCTTGCAGCCATTGCACGCCGAAATAGCCAAAGGCGCCGCCCATCAGCGGAAAGGGCACCTGAAGCAGGTAGCCAAACAGCAAACTGAGCCAGCTGGCGGCAAGCAGGCTGTGCACAAACACGGCCAGCAGCGCAAAGGGTTTATAGCTGTTCAGCAGGTTCATGCCACTCAGCGCAAGGAAGGGAAGCAGCAGAAATGCCGCCAGGCCGAAGCCCTTGTGGATGAATACATAACTCAGCCAGGCACCCATAAAGCCCATGGCATTGGCAGCCGCTTCGGGATTGTTGATGCGAAACATGCTCCAGTTGCCCGATTGCATGAGGTCTTGATCGCTTTTCCAGGTGAAAAAGAACGAAACAAACGAAATGAACATGAATACCGACAGCACCAACAGAAAAAAACCGGCTACACGCCGGGCGCGTTCATTGCGCAGCAACGCAATCCCCTTCCATTCTTCCCTGCTGATGGAAGCCGGCTCATCGGCTTTGGATGATCCTCCGGCAAAATTGTCTTTTGGTCTGTTTTCCTTGCGCGGTTTATTGCTCATGGCTGTTCTTGCAAAATAGCTTCGACTGGCGTTCCCATGGGCCTAAAGTTTTACACTTCAACCCACAGAAAAGCGGAAAAAATATGCTGATGGAATGGTTTTTGTCCATTTTTGCAACATTCAACAAACCATGTCCAAGGCCTTATTATTGTCTTTTGGGTGGCTCACTGCAGGCATTTCCACACTACAGGCTGCCTTTGTTCCCCTGGAATACGCCAACAGAACCTATGAAGATCCGGTGCGCACCGTGCTGTTTTACCAAAGCGCGGGGAATGGCAATGCGGCCATGATCAACCTGGGCAGCGACGAGACCATGACCCTGGAGTTTGATGAGCTGAGGCCCACCAACGACTTCTACCAATACACCCTGATTCACTGCGATGCGCAATGGAATCCAACCGCGCTGAACAAATTTCAAACCCTGGAAGGCATGGGCTTCGAAAATCTGGAGGAGTACTTCTTCAGCAACAGCACCACCATCCAATATACCCATTACCGCCTGCAAGTTCCCGGACCGCAAACCCGTCCCAGGATCAGCGGGAATTATCTGCTGCTGGTGTACCGCAATTTTAACGAAGCCGACATCGTGCTGAGCCGCCGCATGATGGTTCTGGATGTGAAAGGCCGCCTCGAAACCAAGGTGATGCCGGCTACACAAGTGCAAAACCGCTTCAAACAACAAGAAGTGGATTACGTGTTCACCGCCGCTCCGGGCTACCCGATTCCCAATCCCTATCAGGACCTGAAAACCGTAGTCATCCAAAACAACAACTGGGAAAGTGCCCTTTCGCTGAAGCCGCTGTACCTGATGGGCAACAGCTATAATTTCGACTATCAGGAAGGCAATACCTTTCCCGGCCTGAACGAGTTCCGCTTTTTCGACATCCGCAGCCTGCGACAGCTTAGCTTCAACGTGCGCCGCAAGTATGATGAAGACGGGCAGAAACACGTGGTGGTGAACTTCGAACCCAACCGGGCTTACAGCAACTACATCATGTACGCCGACTACAACGGCCGCATGGTGATCCGCAATGCCGACGGCAGCGGGCCTTCACAAACCGAAAGCGATTATGTGTGGACGCACTTTACGCTGATGACCCGGGAACCGCTTCCCAACGGACAACAGGTTTATGTGTGGGGCGAATTGAGCGACTGGCAGATGAAAGACCGAATGCGCATGCACTGGAACGCCGCCCTTGGTGCCTACGAATGCAGCACCTTGCTCAAGCAGGCTTATTACAACTATATGTTCGCTGTGGACAGCGGCAACGGCATTCCCGATCCGTCTGTTTTTGAAGGAAGCCACGCCGCCACCGAAAATGTGTATCAGGTGATGGTGTACCACCGCAACCAAAGCATGGGCTACGATGAGCTGATTGCCTTCGAAAACCAAAGCAGCATGATCCGCTGAAGCATTTCAATCAAGCCGCCATTCCACTTTTTGATGTGCATTCAGGCGTAAAACAGCGCATGGATTGTCGAAACCAAGCCTTGGTTACTGCGCTTTTGGCTTCCTGTGAAACAGCACCATTCCATGATCCCAGGTTGTACGCACGCCCAACAGCAAAACCGTTGCATTGGTTTTCACCGAGCCATCGCCAATAACGGGCACTGAACTGATGTTGTACAGTCCGCGGTTGTTTCTGACTTCAACCGAAAACATGAGCTTTTTGCTCAGGGGAAGATTCAGACCCAATCCCGTGGATAAACCAAAATCAACCTGTTTGATGCGGGCATTGTTGCGTTCGCGCCTGGGGGCAATCTGGTCGCCGGAAGTTACGGTTCCTTGTTGCACCAAATAGCCGACATACGGCCCTGCGTTGATGAAGAAGTGCTTCTTTTTTCCAAAGCTGGTGCGAAGCAGCACGGGCAAAGTGAGGTAATCCCAATTGGTGCGGCTGGTAATCACACCCAAAGGATTCCCGTTGACATCGGTAGCCTGTCCGGTCCACAACGAACCTTTTCTTTCAAAAGACAAGCCGGATCGCAGGGAAAGCACCTTCCCAAGAAAGTACTGATACGTAAACCCGCCGGAAAACGCGATGCCCGGTCCATGCAGGTTCACGATGCTGTTTCCCCGCAGGGAGATGGAACCTGTGCCGCCCTCCACACCGATGCTGTATGGACGGGTTTGCGCATGCACGTTGGCGCTCAAGGCCAGGAGGATTCCAAAGAAATACCCTTTGTTCAGGTTGGACATGTGCTGTAAACGGATTGAAGCGGATTTATTGTGTTTTGGAGGTTTGGCGATAAACTTCAGATGCCGGAATGCGCATAAATCAACTCCTTTTCTTGACCTGCAAAGGGCTTGATGTATGGAGAAATGCCCTGGGAAGAGACTAAATCAACCCTGGCATTCAACAATTCCTCCAGATCTGTTTGCATCCGAAAAAACTCCAGCCCGATTCTTTGGGAATAATCCAAATCAACCAGGATGTCTATGTCGCTGTCCGGGTTGTTTGTTCCTCTGGCCCTGGAACCA
Source organism: Bacteroidota bacterium (assembly GCA_041170785.1). Classification (GTDB taxonomy): domain Bacteria; phylum Bacteroidota; class Bacteroidia; order NS11-12g; family UBA955; genus REEB481. The sequence goes on from JBEDND010000239.1 coordinate 8,958, forward strand.
AACAGAGAGGCTTTTAAAACCGGTCTGGTTTTAAAATAATCCCGAAGGAGCATTACTTGGCTTTTTTCAGCGACATGAAAACAAAGATAAAGCTACATGGGAGTCATGTTCGCAATCATCATCATAAATCAACATCATGCCTTCCTCATCCAAGACCCATCAGCCGCTTGATCCATTTCAGCTTCCCTGCCGTACGCGGATGATATTTCAGGTTCGGCTCAAACCAGGTTGGTTTGTCCAGGATGCTCTTGTAGTGCGAAAACGTGCGAAACCCGTATTCGCCGTGGTAGGAACCCATGCCGCTGTGGCCCACACCGCCAAACGGAAGTCGGCTGTTGCTCAGGTGCATCAAGGCGTCATTCACCGCGCCGCCGCCAAAGGAAACTTCGCGCAGGAGTTTTCGCTTCGCTTCGGCGTTGGAGGTAAAGATGTAACAAGACAGCGGCTTGGCGCCTTCTTTGATTTTGGCGATGGCCGCATCCAGCGACTGATATGCGATTACAGGCAAAATGGGTCCGAAGATTTCTTCCTGCATCACCGCATCTTCGAAGTTTACGCCGCGCATCAGCGTGGGTTCGAATACACGCGTTGCCTGGTCGTAGGTTCCGCCGCAGAAGATCTTTTCCTTGTCGAGCAAGCCCGCCAAACGCTGCAGGTTCCGGCTGTTGATGATCTGCACGTAATTGTCATGGGCGACGGCAAACTGCTGCCGTTCGATTTCCTGCCTGGCCCGCTCCAGAAATGCCTGCTCGATGGATTCGTGCACCAGCACGTAATCGGGCGCGACACAGGTTTGTCCGGCGTTGAAAAACTTGGCCCAGATCAGACGTCTGACAGTGGTGTTTAAATCACAGTCTTCGGTGATGATGGCGGGGCTCTTGCCGCCCAGCTCCAGCGTTACCGGCGTGAGGTGCGCCGCGGCCGCCTGATACACGATTTTGCCCACGGCCGTGCTTCCGGTAAAGAAGATTTTGTCGAAGCGCTGCGCCAGCAAAGCTGTGGTTTCCGGAACGCCGCCTTCCACCACTTTCAGAAAGGCCGGATCGAACTGTGTGTTGATTAGTTCCGCCATCAATTTGCTGCATTCGGGCGCCAGCTCACTGGGCTTCATCACGGCGGTATTTCCGGCGCCGATGGCCGAAATGGCCGGAAGCAGGGTCAGGTAGAAGGGATAGTTCCAGGTGCCGATGATGAGGGAAACGCCCAGGGGTTCGGGCATGATGTAACTCTTTGCGGGGAAGTTGGCCAGGTCGGTGCGCACCCTTTTGGGTTTTGCCCAGCGCTTGAGCTGCCGGATGTTTTCGTTGATTTCGGCATAGAGCAGCGACAGTTCACTGGTGAAGGTATCGAACTCCGACTTGCCGAAATCTATGTGGATGGCCTGATAGAACTGCGGCTCGTAGGCCTGCAGCAGCGCCCGGAGTTGCTTCAGCTGCGCGATGCGCCAGGCCAGGTCTTTGGTTTGGTTGGTATTGAAAAATGCGCGTTGCGCTGCGACGATTTGTTCCATTGGCTGTTGCGGTTGCTGCCCAAGCCGAAGCCCGAAGGGCATTCAAAGATGCGGCTTTGGGT
>JBEDND010000240.1:0-7408 GCA_041170785.1 Bacteroidota bacterium
GCACAATGTACCATGTCAAATATATGGCGCATGAGTGCACTTGGTTTACTCATTTCACAAGGGGTAAAAAAATGCCTTAAAATTAGATTAAACACAAAAGCGCGCTGTTATTTAAATCAAAATCTAAAAATCGGGGATGCACGAAACACCGGCCATGGCCGTGCGCAGAATCAGGTTTTGCGCTTCAAATCCTGATCACGGCTGCATTCACCAAACCAGCAAACAACAAAGGAGTATTAGTGCTGCACCCGAAAGGTCCAACAATACGCCGGCGCGCATCATTTGAGCGGTGCGCATTCTACCTGCCCCAAACACGATGGTATTGGGGGCCGTGGCAACCGGAAGCATAAAGCCCATACTTGCAGCCATGGTGGCGGGAATCAACAGTGCCTGCGGTTCATGACCTGTGGTTTGCTGTAAAGTGAGCAAGATGGGAAGGACCAGCTGAATACTCGCCACATTGCTCGCAAACTCCGAAATGAGCAGCACCATAAGGATGATCATCAATTGCAGTTGCCACAAAGGCAACGACTTAAAAAAAGACAACTTTCCGGCCAAAAGCGCACTTAAACCGCTTTGCTCAAAACCGTAGGCAAGGGCAAAGCCGCTGCCAAACAAAAAGATTACATGCAGGGGCAGACGGCGCGCATCTTCCCAAATCAACAAGGGCTCGTTGGATTTTCCGGAAGGAATGAAGAATAAGAGGATGGCACCGGCCATGGCAATGGTGCTGTCCTGAATCCATCCGGGCTGCGGGAATAAATCTACCCAGTAAGCCCGCGTAAACCAGAGGATTACGGTACCAAGGAAAACGGCCAAAACCCTGAGTTCTGCCGGCGACCAGGCTCCGAGGTCGGCCTTCTTTCTGTGGAAATGACCCACTTCCAGAGCCGGGAACTGCTCACGACGCAGGAAGAGTTGACTGAGGATGATGTAGCTGCACAAAAGGAAAGCAAGCGACACAGGTGCTGCAATCACAAACCATGTGGTGAAGTTCATGGAAGCATCATCTGCGTAATGCTCCATATAAAAGCGGTAAAACACCATGTTGGGCGGCGTTCCCACTAAAGTGGCCATCCCGCCGATAGTGGCAGCATAGGCCAAAGCGAGAAGCACCGCTGCTGCAAAACGCTGTTGTTGCCTTTCACTGCGGAAATGCACATCCATCTGACCAATGATGGCCATGACCGAAGGAAGAAGCATCATCACCGTGGCTGTATTGCTGATCCACATTGAAACCAACCAAGCCGTGAGCATGACGCCCATAATGATGCGTTGTGGTGTGGCGCCTATGCGGCAAATCACAAACAGTGCGATACGCTGGTGCAATCCGTGTTTCTCCAGCGCAAAGGCCAGTAAAAACCCACCAATGAACAAGAACATCACCTGATCCATGTATTGCGTGGCCACTATTTTCATATCAGCAATGCCCAACACAGGCAACAACACCAATGGCAATAAAGAGGTAACGGCAAGGTGTACTGGTTCCAGCATCCACCAAATGGCAATCCACAGGGTAGTTGCAGCCATGAAACTCAGTACTGAAAATGGCTGACCTTCTAACCCTATGCTGCTGACAAGCATGAAGGCTACCGGACCTGCAGCCAGTGGCAGTTTTTTCAACAAGCCTGATTTAGTGCAGATCATGAGCGCCCTCCGGAAGCATACACAGCGTTTGCATGATGATATCGGTGGCACCTGAATGATGCCGGACCGCAGCGGATGAAGCTTGAGCAGCGTTTTTTCTTCGCGCTTCGCTTCCAAGCAACTGATGCAAAACTTCATCAAAATGATTCTGGTTGAGCGCCTGAAACCCCCAACCTTCGCTTACAGCCGCTTGTGCTTCCCAGAATTTTTCCGTGTCTGGGCCAAAGATTACAGGCATGCCATAAACGGCAGCCTCCAGAATATTGTGCAAAGCACCACGGTACCCGCCACCAACCACTGCTATATGGGCATGGCGGTATAAACGCGACAACAATCCGATGCTGTCCACAATCAAAATATGCACGCCTGGATCGGGCTCTGTAAATTCAGACCACAGCCGCGCACCGAAAGAATGAAATCTAACCTGCAGGTCTTTGATATGCGCTTCAGAAACATCATGAGGCACCAGAATCAGTTTCCAGCCAACCATGCCATAATGGTCGATGAAGGTGTGCAGTAATGCTTCCTCTGCCGGCCAGCTGCTCCCGGCTATGACCATCAATGATTCCTGCCGAAACACATCAGCCATGGGCACAGGTGCGGCATGCATGCGCAACTGTAATACCCTGTCGAAACGTGTATCGCCGGCGTGCTGCACCTGCGTAAATCCTTGCTCCTGAAGCACAGAAAGGCTAGGCGCATCTTGGGTAAAGATGCATCGGCTTTGCTTCAAAACAGGCAGTAATAATTTCCCGGGAAATTGAAACAGAAAGTGCTGCTTCGGAAATACAGCGGCAATCACGTACAGTGGCACCTTGGCACGGTTCAACGCATTCAGATAACCAAACCAGAAATCGTATTTTACCCAGATGGCAGCAGCGGGTTTCAAAGCCTGCATCACCAATCTGTTACAGACGGGCCGATCTGCGGGCAGTGCAAAAACAAAATCAGCATCCTTTGTATTTCGAGCCGGGACATATCCTGAAGGTGAAAAAAAACTCAGCGCGATGAATACCTGCTTCCGCTGCTTCTTCAGTTCCTGCATCACCGGACGGGCCTGCTCAAATTCACCCAAACTGGCGCAGTGAACCCACCATACTTCTGCACCCTCGGGAATTTGAATCTGCCGGAGTGCTTGAATCCCTTCCTTACGGATGCGCAGCAGCGCTGCAGCACGCCTGTGAAACAGTGATAAAGGGAAGAGCAAACCTTCCGCAAGAGCCACCAGAAAGCGATACAGCAGCAAAACCATTACTGAAAGAACTCTTCATCACTTTTCTTCTTTCGGAAGATAGGCACCAATAGGCCACCGCGCAAAGACAGCAGCGCATCACTGCGAAGTTCCGTTTCACGCTTTCCCGTGGGAATATCGATGCTGCGGCGGTTGTATGTATATCCCTGAACCCATTCCAAACCGCCAAAAAAGCTGATGCCGTTGTTCAGGTTCACATGCTGGGCGGTTGCCGAAAAACTCAGCGTCCAGCCATTACTCAGGCGGTCGAATCCATATTGATACGGCACATTTAATTGAGGCAGGGCGCGTTCATCATAAGAAAATTTGATTTTATGCTGCATAAAGCCATAGCCGGCCTGGAGGTGAATGCCTGAATGCAGGTTGGTGTTCAGCGGAATCAATCGTCCCAATTGGATTTGCGTATGATAACCGCGCATGTAGGTGCGCACCACGTGCAGGATGCCATTTTGGTCAATGGGAGAACCACTCGGACCTACCATGGAACCCAACAGATTGGGTTCTTGCACTTTACTTCCGAAGAAAGGTCTGAAGCCGCCACCGATGGTCCACAGGTTGCTGGATTTCCGCCACACGCCAAAGCCCATACCGTTGAACGCGCCATAGCGCAGGGCAAGGTCACCGGCCGGAATCTGAAAGCTGAAATCCGAATAAAAACCCAACATGGGTCGATCCGTATTTCGGGCTGTCTTGTTTGGCTCAGGTTGATCCTGGGCCGGCAGCAGACCGGGCAAGGCAAGGCAGAAAATAAATAACGGGCGCATCAGGCAAATTTAATCGTGTACACGAATACCGGATGCTTCTGCGGTAAATTCACCAATCCAGGCGCAATGTGGAACCGCTTCTTCCACTGCATTCCTTGCCTCGGGAGCTACCGACAACAACAGGCCTCCATTGGTTTGCGGGTCGTTCAGCACCGCGAAGGCCAAGGGGTCTGTCGTTTCCAGCTGCACCTCAGTTTCCAGCGCGTTCCAGTTGCGAAAGGTATTATCGGGCATGATCATCATGGCCGCCAAGGCGCGTGCATGCGCGGCCACAGGAACATCTGGCCAACGCACCACAGCACCCAAAGCGCTCCCGCGACACAGTTCCATGAGGTGCCCCAATAAACCAAAACCGGTAACATCAGTCATGGCATGCACCCCGGCGATGGCACCCAGCTTCATCCCTTCCATATTCAAACGCGTGGTTAATTGAATTAATTCTGCGTATGCTGGTTCCTGTAATTGTCCGCGTTTATGTGCAGCCGCCAAGATGCCACTGCCCAGAGGTTTGCAGATTCCTATAAGATCACCGGGCCGCGCCCCGCGATTGGTTTTCAGGTGTGTACGCTGTACCAATCCCGTAACGCTCAATCCAAATACAGGTTCGCTGATGGAAATGGAATGCCCGCCGGCCAAAGGAATTCCTGCCAGCATACACTGTTTGGCTGCCGCTTGAATGACTTCACGTGCCACAGCTGCAGGGATATGTTCTTCAGGCCAACCCAGCAGTGCATTCGCCATCAAAGGTTTCCCGCCCATGGCATACACATCACTGATGGCGTTTGCCGCGGCAATCTGTCCGAACGCCACCGGATCATCGACCGTAGGCGTAAAGAAATCTGTGGTTTGAATTAATAGCTGGTCGTTGGAAATATCCATGACCGACGCATCATCACGGAATTCATTGCCCACCAGCAAATTCGGGTGATGGCCAAAGTCTACGCCATGAAGCATTTCTTCCAGGGCTGCAGGATGGATTTTACACCCACAACCACTGCCTTTGCTGAAAGAGGTTAGGCGCAGCGTTTCACTCATGATGCAAAAATCCGCCTTTCCGTCCATCACACTTCTGTCTACAGGATAAAAAATATTTTTAGTACCTTGTATTGCATATTAATGTGTTTTATTCAGTTCTTTGCAGTGCAATGACTTTTGAAAACAGCAGCGCGCAGATGCGCAAAGGAGTATTGGAGTACTGCATATTATTGAGCATCAGCAACCGTGAGGTATATGCTGGTGAAATTCTGGAGTCTTTAAGGGAAGCTGATTTACTGGTAGTAGAAGGTACTTTATATCCCATCCTGAGCCGCATGAAAAACGCAGGATGGCTGTTATACCGTTGGGAAGAAAGCAGTGGAGGGCCTCCAAGAAAATACTACAGCCTGAGTACTGCGGGCCATCAAGCCCTGGAAAGCATGCATCAGGCATGGAATGATTTGAATAAAGGTGTTTCAACCATTAAAAAACAAGCCCAAACCAGAACCATAAAAAAATGAATAGAAAAACAGCCATAGAATTGGGTGGCAGGGTATTTCAGATTGAAGAAGCTGCCATTACGGAAATTGAAGCCTACCTGAGTGCGTTGAAGCGAAGCTTCGGCAAAGAAGCCGACGCTGCTGAGATCATTGACGACATCGAAAGCCGGATGTCTGAGCTGTTCGCCCACAAAACCGGGATGAACCGTCCTATTACCCTTGAAGATGCACAGGCTGTGCTGGCAGTGATGGGTGCGCCGGCTGATATTGGCGGGGAGCAAACAGAAAGCATCCATGAGCCCATACCGGGTGCCAAACGATTATTCAGACATCCAGATGATCAGGTGGTCGCCGGAGTTTGCAGCGGACTGGGTGCATATTTCGGCATCGACCCGGTTTGGATTCGCCTGGCTTTTGCTTTTGCCCTGTTTTCGTTTGGAACTGGATTGCTGTTATACCTTGTATTGATTTTTATCGTTCCGGAAGCCAGCACGCCTGCAGAGCGTCTGATGATGCATGGTGAAGCCGTGACGCTCGAAAACATGGAGCACCGGCTGAAAACTGAAGGACGAAAAGTACAGGATAACCTCAAACGCAGCTTCAACAACCCGCTGAGCAGAGGTTTATCCGGTTTGGTAAAAGCCCTCGTGAAATCGCTCAGATACATTTTATGGACCGCAGCATTTACCTTCACCGCAGGGCTGGGCATCTTACTGTTACTGGTTTTTTGGAACCATACCACCATTACCCTTGGCGGGGTAAGTGTCGATGGAATCGCTTCTGTGAACGCCCTTTTTCGCAGTGCATTTGAAGCTGAATTATGTATAGAATTACTGGCACTGCTCTTGATTCTTTGGTTGGCAGGCCTGCTGTTGCAGCTGTTTCGGAAACCAGGGAACAACCAATTCACCAAAAAAATAAACCTGTTACTTTCGGTTGCAACGAGTTTGGTACTTCTGAGCCTGACCATATTGTGGTTCCTCAACGCCGGAGCTTACCAGGAGCAGGCCGTATACCGGCAGCAGCATGTATATCCACAAACAGACACCTTGTTCATTACGTGTAATCAAGCCAATCAAAATGAACATAGCGACCTCACCATGGACGCAAGCCCGAAATCTGCTGCGGGTATTATACTCTACAACACCAGCATGGAGATTGTGCGCTACAGCGACACCTTGCTGCGTATGGAAATTGTAAATTTCAGCATGGGACCGAACGCGGATTCAGCATACCAATTGGCGGCTACACTTCCTGAAGGTTTTAAATACAACGCCCGTAACTTGCACATCAACAACAGGATTCAGTTGAAGCCCGGCACCCCTTTCCGCGGTCAACAAAGACATATCAGGCTGAGCATTCCAAACAACACGATCGTGATCAAAGACCGAAATGCTGCATCCTTACAACGTCAGGAACATGCCGGATGGTGGGAAGAGTTTTCGGAAAACCAACGTTAGTTGTCGCGTTTTTTTTGAATCAAGCGTCTAAGGCTGTGATGTACCGGCTTCTCAAACATAAGGTACAACAAAATGGAAAGCAGCCAAAGGAGTAAGAAGTTACGGTCGGGCAGCAGCACGAACTCGCGTATGCGGATGTTCACATAGCTGATGTGGATGAGGTAGAAGGCAAAGGATGCTTTGCCAAGTAATTCCATGGGGGCACTGCCGAAGAATCGTTGCAGCAGGGTTCTTTCTGTGATCAATCCGTGCAACAGGCAAATCACCAGCCAGGGAAAAAGTGTTGCCCGCAAAACCAAGCCCAGCGGATGGTCGGTGCCATGTGTAAAGATATTGGGTTCCAGCAATCCGATGAGGTACAGCATAAACACAATGCCTATTGCACCGATGAGTGTTTGGTGTTTCTTCGGAAGAAGCATATTCCATCTGAGATGCCCCTGCATGAATGCGGCCAGGCCCATGCCCCAGAGGAATTCCATGAAGCGGCCAAAAAACGTGGACTGCAGCAGGAAGTCAAAAGGATGCAAAACAGCCAATGGGTTTCCATTGAATTGATGCCATAAAAAACCGGTGAGCGCAGTCAGACCAAGCAGTCCAAGACACACCAATATGGGATAATACCAGCTTTTCTTCATCCAGAAATAAAGCAGTGGCGCCAGCAGGTAAAAGCAGAGTTCCACATTCAGTGACCAGGCTTGTGCGATGGCATCCAGGATATGTCGGTGGGAAAAAGCATGCGTGAGCGTATAAGTTGCCCAGGTGGAACCTGCCGATGGGAAGCCCCAATCCACGTAACGAACGGTAAGAATC
>JBEDND010000241.1:0-9437 GCA_041170785.1 Bacteroidota bacterium
GTAGTGACCTTTGAAGCTTCCGAAGAAATATTCAAAAAACTTGATTTTAAAGACTTTACCAATGTGACATCTGTTTTTGGGGACTCTGCTCAGGAACTTGCCACGTACTTAAAAGAACCAAGTATCATTTACTTAGATGCACACACAAGCACCAATGAGTCATTTGATTCCAATCCCCTCATTAAAGAATTGAAAATCATCAATACTGCTGGTGATCAACACATAATCATTGTAGATGATGCACGCTACTGTACCTCTGCATGGGATGATTTTGCCTACGGTGAACTGGTGGATCTGATTCCGCTGCTTGGCGCGCATCAGCGCTATGTGGTCATTTTCGACGATATGATTATTGCGGTTCCCAGGGTTCACAAGGAACTGGTTGATACATACATCCGTAAGAAAGCATCAACGTACTGGCGCACATACATACAAGAGTTGGAGGCCCGAGAGAAACCGTTCTTAACATTTGCCAAGAATTGGCTCACCCCCAAAGGCGTTAAATCTAAATTAGGTATTGTTTACAGAGCATTATTCAAAAAAAAGAAAACATAAAAAGTACACTTTAACAAAGGATGGCCCTAAACAGAATCATCGCAAGGCTCGATATAAAACAGGAACGCCTGATCAAAGGCATGCATCTCGAAGGTTGGCGTTTCTTACCTGATACCCCTCAGAAATATTGTGCTGATTATTACGAACAGGGCATCGATGAAATCATCTACGTGGATGTGGTTGCCAGCCTTTATGGTCGCGATAAACTCACAGAAATTGTGCGCCAAACAACAGACCACGTATTTGTACCACTCACCGCCGGCGGAGGCGTTCGCTCATTAGCCGATGCCACGGATTTACTGCGTTCTGGTGCAGATAAAGTTGCCGTGTGCACGGGTGCCATCAAGGATCCGCAGCTCATCTCAGATATCAGCCGCCGTTACGGGGCCCAATGTTGCGTTGTCAGCATACAGGCCAAGAAAAATGGAAAAGGCTGGGATGCCTACTATGATATAGGTCGCGAGAACAGCGGGCGTTCGGTGGTTGATTGGGCTCAGGATGCGGTTGAACTTGGCGCCGGTGAAATTTTACTCACCAGTATAGACAGGGAAGGAACCAGAAAAGGTTTTGATTTAGCCTTGATTGAAGAGGTGAGTTCCAAGGTTTCAGTTCCTGTAATCGCCAGTGGTGGTTTGGGCAGTCCTGAACACGCAGCTCAGGCATTTAAATCCGGTGCCGACGCTGTGGCTGTTGCCTATGCGCTCCATTACGGTATTACCTCCATTCAGGGAATCAAGGAATTTTGCCGAAATGCGGGAATACCTTTGCGGTAAACATTCCTCTTTGCGCATCTTATGACTCAGAAAATAGGCATCATCGACTATGGCCTCAGCAACCTGTTGAGTATTTACCGTGCGTTTGCTCATGTGGGTGCAGAAGTTTCCATAATTACCGAAGCCAAATCCGTTTCCGGAATGGATAAAATTGTACTTCCCGGAGTTGGCTCTTTCCCTGATGGCATGAAGTTGTTGCATGATTTGGGTTTTGTAGCACCATTGATCGGGCATGCTGCCGCAGGAAAGCCGTTTCTTGGGGTTTGTCTGGGTATGCAAATGATGCTTTCTCGAGGGTTTGAAATGGAGGAAACTCCGGGCCTGAACCTCATTCCCGGTGATGTTTTGCCGCTACCGGCCCTGGATGCGGCAGGTAAACCCAACAGAATACCTCACGTTGGTTGGGAGTTTCTACGTGAACCGGAACACGGACGATGGAAGGAAACGCCGCTTTCGGAACATGCCGAGGTGCATCCGTTCTATTTCGTTCATAGTTACTATGCCCGTCCTGAACATACCGCACATGTTTGGGCGGAAGCGGATTTCGCAGGCTTTAAGTTTGCTGCGGCGGTAAGAAATGGCTTGGTTTTCGGTACCCAGTTTCACCCTGAAAAAAGCGGAAGCCAAGGCCTGGAACTATTACATCAGTTTGTGACGCTGTAGTGTGCAGATTTCCTTAACGCTGTATACCTTTTTTGCTAAATCCAATCTCGTTGAATGAAGGTTTTTGTAACGGATATTCTTGACGCTCAAACAGTAAAACGCTTAGTTTCATCCAAAGCTGATGCTGTGTTGTGCAATCAGTTAAAGCAAGCTGTTCCTGAAGGTTTTCCCATTTTTGATGCGAACAGTGAACGGATTGCAGGTACATGGGAAGCCTGGAACAGCAATGCTCCCATTATTGCGTCTCTGCTGCGCAAAGCACCCGGTCTGCGTAGTCAAGAGGGCATTGATATGATGCCAGCCATACAGAAAACGGCACTTTGGGCAAACCGTAAATATGGATACCTCGAAGCATGGTTGAAAAAGCACCCGGATATGGTTCCCGTTGCCGCACCTGATTTATATCCCATCAGTCGCGTGAAATTCAATTTGAAGTACCTCAAGCAACTCCTGCAGTCGAGGCGGAAAACAAACAATTCCAAAGGGGCAGAAATTCCAAAGGGCGTAACCGTGGCCTTGATGGTTGAAGATATGTTTGAATGCAACATCCTGCTTCCGGTTGCCCGGGAATTGGGTAGGGAACAGGTATACTGGGTGCTTCCGCCCAAGGCAAAGTTCAAAGCAGAGGAACTTCAGGAGCTCAAAAAGCACTGGCAGGTGTGGAAAGCACCGTCGGCCCCGTGTTTACACATTCCTTTCGTGCCATTGTACCGATTGAACAAATCAGAACTTTTTTGCCTGAATGCCTGGTTAAACGATTATCAGCAAATTGCTGATTGCTTGTTCTGGGGTGAACAGCTTTTTCAGGGAAATACACAGGTTTTGGTAGGCTTGGCTCAGGAAAATACACATGTGGGACACATCCTTTGTGCCCTTGCGGCAAAGCATGGCAAACATGTGGTCAATACTATGAACGGAATCAAATCGGCCGAAGCCATCAGCGCCGGAACTACCTTCAGCGCATGGATCGTTTGGGATGAAGCCATGAAACGATTGCTGTCCGAGAAGGTTCATATTCCTGAAGCACAGCTGGTGGTTGCCGGAAGTTTGCAGCAAGATGCATTGGCCAATCCTGAATACACAGGTTCTTTGCCCATTACGCCTGAAGAAGTCCACAACAAACTGGTCATCAGCGTGGTTTCTGCCAAAGACCTTCGCATGGATAAGGTTGAGGCCCTCGATGCTTTATACGGCTGGGCCAATGCGCACAGCGATTGTGTGGTGCTATACAGACCACATCCATTAGAAACCGAAGATTTTTTATACCTCCCCAAGAATCCGGCATTTCATTTCGAAGTGATCAAGCCGGGAATAGCTTCTCACAAACAATCACTCAAAGATCAACTGCTGCTTAGCGATCTGGTGATTAACTTCGGAAGCACGGTGAGCATCGAAGCACAGTGGATTGGCACTCCGTGCATCACCTACGAGAAAAAAAACGAAAGCGACCTATATTGCGTGGACGGGAAAACCCTAATTCACGTGTCCGAAAAGGAACAGTTGATCCGGATGCTGAATCAATTGTCCAAGAAAGCATACCCATCGCGTGAAACAGCCGGGCACACTTCCATAGCAACACAGTATGCGCGTATTGTTCAATCCTATACCACAAGCAACCATGTGGTTTCTAGATAACGCAATCGCCTGCGGATTGAATGATGGTGCAACGTTTCGAAATTCAAACAAAGGCACAACACTGAAATTATGAGCATTTGCATCATCGACTATGGCCTTGGCAATCTAGCTTCCATTCGGAACATGATTCGCAAAGCAGGAGGGAAGAGCGAAATTTCTGCGGATCCTACCGTGGTGGCTGCAGCTGAAAAACTCATTTTGCCGGGTGTGGGCCACTTTGCCGCAGGCATGGAAAACCTACATCATTCCAAGTTGCTGCCCGTATTGAATGAGGCTGTTTTGGAGCGAAAAGTGCCCATCCTGGGCATTTGTCTGGGCATGCAGCTGATGGCAAAACACAGCGAGGAAGGAGATGTGGAAGGTTTGGCTTGGTTTGATGCCAATATCATCAGATTCAGGCAAGAAGAAATGGGTGCGCTTAAAGTACCGCACATGGGCTGGAACGAAGTGAAACCAACCCGCGAGCATCCACTGTTCCCCAACCTTCAGGAACCAGAGCGCTTCTATTTTGTGCATTCCTACCACTGGAAATGTAATAAACCGGAAGATGCCCTGGCGCATGCACATTACGGCTATGATTTTACCTGCGCGGTGAGCCGTGAGAATATTGCCGGAATGCAGTTTCACCCGGAAAAAAGCCATCGGTTTGGCATGGAAATGATGCACCGTTTTATTCAATGGAAACCATGAGAAGGATTAGGGTAATTCCGGTTTTGGGTATAGACAAAGGTCGTTTGGTGAAAACCGTTTCTTTCAAGAATCCAAACTACATTGGTGATCCATTGAATGCCATCAAGATCTTTAACGATAAGGAAGTAGATGAATTGGTCATCGTGGATATTCGGGCAACAGTAAACGGTACTGAACCTGATTACAGTTTAATTGCCGACATGGCCGGTGAGTGCTTTATGCCGCTCGCCTATGGCGGAGGAATCCGCACTGCCGACCAGGCCAAGCGTATCTTCGACCTTGGGGTGGAAAAGATCATCATCAACAGCTATTTTCTGGAACATCCGGCACTGGTGACGGAACTTGCTGCTCAATACGGTGCTCAGAGTATTGTGGTTTGTCTGGATGTTGACAAGAACATGTTTGGCAAACTGCGTGTAAAGGGAAGTTCAGGCAGCAAGAGGTACGAGTTGACTCCGGAAGAGGCCGCCGTGCAAGCCGAACAAGCCGGCGCAGGAGAACTGGTATTGCACGCCATTTACAAGGATGGACGATTGTCTGGCTACGATATACCCCTCATCCACAGTGTTGCTTCGTGTTTAAATATCCCCTTGGTGGCGTTGGGCGGTGCCCGCGGAACTGCCGATATGCTGGAAGCAGTTCAGGCAGGCGCCAGCGCCGTAGCCGCTTCTGCTACATTTGTGTACAACAGAAATGATACCCGTTCCATTCTGATCAATTATCCCAATCAGAAAACACTCTCGCACGACATCTTCCAGCATCTGTAAAAACAACACTCAGCGTTCATACCGAGCGGCAGTATGCAAAGCATCCTGACAAATCACTTCTGCCAACCATTCTGGTTTTAATACCCTGACTCCGGGCCCATAACCGCGGATCAGCATCTTCAATTCAAAACTCGGATGCAGGATTAATGAAATATGCAGTCCGCTGTCGTCGTGATTGATGATTTCCTGTGAATCATGGATTTTGTTGGATAAGATGTAATGAGCATCTTCTTTGGTAAATAACAATTCCACTTGCACCGGAACTTCATCGTCAACCACAGTAATACCCAAGGCATATCGGAAGTAATGTTCTGCGTCAAATTCTTCCCTGAATGTTTCGCCCCTCAGCGTATGGCAAAAACTGATTCGGTCCAGACCATAAATACGAATCAGGTTGTTGTCTTCGCGCCGTGCCACCAGATACCATCGATTTTTAAATTCGCGCAAGAGGTAAGGCCTTACAACATACGAAGCACTTTCTTCTTGTCCAAACTTTTGGTACCTGAGTCGGATTTTCTGTTTGTTCAAAATGGCATTGAACAATGCTTCAAAATGCTCCATTCCTGAGGCATCAGGTCGGTGTTCCATTTGCACCACATGAGGGTATTCATATTTCCCGGTTTTGCTGCCAACCATCACCACCCTTTTTAATTGCTCCAAAGGGTGTTGCAATTCTTTAATGTTGGGCATGCCGGAAAGTTGTTGAATGGCCACAATCAACATATTCAGATGCTCATCTTTGATTTTGATTCCTCTGATGGAATAATGAGGATCTTCATACATATAACCACCGCGTTGACGCTTGTAGGTGATGGGTGCAAAATATCCCAAATCCTCACTTTCCTGCATGTCGCGTATGTCCTGGGCCAGTGTTCGCTCGCTGATGCGCAACCCCAGTTTTCGTTGTACCATCCTGAGCAATTCCTTCTTGCATGGCGGTGGAATGCGTGTATCGCATAAGATTTCGTCGATGATGTAATATCGGCTCAGTGCATTCTTGGTGCGAGGCATGTTGATTTAACGAAATCGGTCGATAACAAATTTAATTCCTGATGTTGCATCTTCCTGTTGATGTGGAAGAATTGATTTACGGTTCTGAGGCCTGAGGGGCGGTTTACCGTTTTTTTCTTCCTGAATATCAAGCACTTAAAGTTATCCCCCGATCAGAATGCAGATAGGTTGCATTTAATGCAGCCAATTTTGTGTCCTGATGAGCGAATCGACCAAACTTCAGCTCCCCCTGGTTTCTTTTCTGAAAGAATATTACCAGCGCATCATCGCTGCTGCCTATGACCAAAGTCCGGTAGTGCCTCATCCTATGGCCGATGAAGTTCGTGCCGTGTTGAAGTTCAACCAGATAGAATTAATGATCTTGGCCATCGCTTATCATTTCACCCGCGAAGGGCGTTGCATCACCGTGCAATCTTTGTCGGAGTTGCTGCAAAGAAATCTGGATTACGATCAGGTAGATACCATGGTGGATGAGCTGATCCGGTTCAACATCCTGGAACAGAATAAAGCCGGGAATCGAGTGTCCAATGAGTGGGAGTTTGGACCGATGATCCGCAGACGGGTCATGCAGGCAATACGCGAAGACGACCCAAAGATTCTTGCCTCACTGAAGCCCATTGGCTTGGCAGGTATGCTGGAATATGCCAGGCAAAAATTATATGATTATGATACGCACAACATCCAGGATGTGAAGGATGAATTGAAATTTCTGATAAAACTCAATCCGGAACTTACGCTGACTGAATACCTAGGCAATATTTCCAATGCCGTGGAACAATTTGCATTGCTGGGTATTTGTACTTCACATTACACCGAGCAAAGTAGTTTTTCGGCGCAGTATGTGGCAAATTACCTGCAATACTGCCGTGCTGAACAAACACTGCTTACCGAGTACATCCACTTAGGCACCTGGTGGCCCATCAAACAAGGGCTCGTAAGCATCAAAGGCGAGCATTTCATGGGTGAAACGTACGCCCTGGAATTAACCGCCAAAGGTGTGGATGCGTTTCTTTCGGAACTTCCTGATCATCTCCCTGGCCGCAAACAATCGCTCCGCAAGGCGGTGAAATTGCCCAAGGGTACACTCATGCCGGATCAGATCAAAAAAGTAAAACTGCTCTTCGATGAAGAAATGATGCCGGTGATCAATGACCTCCGCGCATTGGTGAAACCTTCCTTTTTTAAGAATTATCAGCAAACGCTCGATGCTGGCGACCGCATGCGCGGCATCACCGTTTTGCTGCACGGTCACCCGGGTACGGGCAAAACAGAACTGGCCCTGCAATTGGCACGTGAAAGTAAGCGCCCCCTGATTGAAGTCAACGTAGCCAACATTTTATCCAAATGGGTAGGCGAAAGCGAGCAGAATACACGAAAACTGTTCCGGGATTACGATGAGCTGATGGAACATGGCCAACGTGAACCGATTCTGTTCCTGAATGAATGCGATGCCCTGCTGAGCCGCAGGATGGAAGTGGGGCACTCGGTAGATAAAATGAACAACAGCATGCAGAACATCGTGCTGGACGAGTTGGAACGCTTCCGCGGAATCTTGTTGGCTACGACCAATATGACCAAAAACCTGGATGCAGCCTTCGAACGACGATTCCTTTACAAGGTGATGTTCCGCAAGCCTTCTCAGGAATTGCTGGTAAAACTTTGGAAGCTGAGCATTCCCCGCCTGAAAGAAGCCGATGCGCAGATGTTGGCCGTGCGATTTCCCTTTGCTCCGGGTGAAATGCGCAACGTGGCCAGAAAGGTGAAACTAAGGATGCTCCTGGGCAACGGCAACGCGCTCCTGGATACCATCATCGCGCTGTGTCAGGAAGAGCGCTGGAGCGGCAGTACACCCAAGTCACTGGGCTTCAAAAGCCAGGATTAATGCACCTTGACAGGGTTTAACCCTTAGTCATAAAGACCGCCATTTCTATTTGTTTGCACTATGTTTGGAGTGACCGCCCCTTCGGAAACGGAGGGGCGGTTTTGTTGTACGTGGTACTTTAATAAATAGCTTTCCCTCCACTCCTTACCTTTGCCTTTATGCGATTGCCTGTCTTTTGCGCCTGCTTCTTGCTGCAATGTGTTAGTGGTAGCTTGCTTGTGTCGGCCCAACAAATCGATGCCTCACGCTGGATGGATTACATGCGTGAAGCACGGCCTAACTATTTCAAAGTAAAATCTGCCTTCGAGGCCCACTGGAAAGACAGCATCCCTGAGCGCGGCCACGGCTATAAAGTGTTCAAGCGCTGGGAATGGCACATAATGGACTTGATGGACAGCGCCGGTTATATCAACACGCCTGCCGGCAAGATCAACGACCTCATACAATCTGCCTCAGATATGGAAACCCATGCCGTGCCTTGTCCGGCGAATGGACGCTGGCAGCCCGTAGGGCCGGTGAACCATCCCTGGAACCAAAGCGGTCAGCCTACCGGCATTGGCCGCATCAACGGCATCGCCTTCCACCCGAAAGATACCAATACGTTCTTTGCCTGCGCGCCGCAGGGTGGCGTTTGGAAAACCACGGATTACGGCAAAACCTGGCAACACCTGTTTCGTTCCGAATCCGGATTCAATACCATAGGTGCCAGTTGCATGGCGCTGAGTTACCATAATGCCGATACGATGTATGTTGGTACCGGCGACCGCGATGCCGGCGACGCTCCCGGATTTGGCGTCATCGCCAGCTGGAATGGCGGCAAAACCTGGGTGCTGCGCAACAGTGGGATGGGAAATGTTCTGGTCGGACGCATCGTGATGCATCCTCGAAATTCCTCCATCCTCATGGCTGCAACCAACAACGGCATTTATCGGTCTGTGAATAAAGGCGCTACCTGGACGCAGGTGCAAACCGGCGGCACCTGGGATCTGGCCTTCAATCCGCACAATGCGAACATCGTTTACGCAACCGTTGGCGGTCAGTTTTACAGAAGCACCAATGGCGGACAAAGCTTTGGTGTGATTACTTCGGGCATGCCGACCAGCGGATTCACGCGCGCACAATTGGCCGTAACGGCTGCCGGCCGAGGCTATGTATATGTGCTCATCACGCCGGGAAGCAACTTCCGCGGTTTGTATCGCTCGCTCGACAGCGGCCTGAATTTTACGGCCATGTCCACCGCACCGAACATCCTCGGCTATTACGATGGCACTTCCGGAACCGGTGACCTGACCAATGGCCAGGGCTGGTACGATCTTGACTTGTCTGCCGATCCCAAAAATAAAGACGTCATCTATGCCGCAGGCATCAACATCTGGAGGTCGGCCAACGGCGGAAGCACGTGGACCCAGATTGGCCACTGGTATGGGGGCTTCAATGCCGACGATATCCATGCCGACCAGC
>JBEDND010000242.1:0-3350 GCA_041170785.1 Bacteroidota bacterium
GTGGAACACCTTGCCCACATGCATTTTTCAGGTGTATAGAATTCGGGAAAGCCGTAAACTGGAAATGTGGACCCGGGTACAAAGCCAAAGCCCGGCTGCGATGCAGCCTTTGCTTTTTTGATGCAGGCCCTTTTGGGCTATTTAGGGATTATGACCCTCCTGCGTCGGGTCATGTTCCTGTGTGGGCGTATCACAAAGCCAAAGCCCGGCTGCGGTGCAGCCTTTGCTTTTTTGATGCAGGCCCTTTTGGGCAAGCCCAATGGCCTGCATCAAAAAAGCCCATGAGGATTACCTCATGGGCTTTGGCTTTGTGGAGCTGGTGGGATTCGAACCCACGTCCGGCGAAGGAACAGCCTGCGCTTTCTACATGTTTAGCTCCGCTTGTTGTCGGGAACAGATCGGTGCGGTGCGAACCAAATCTGCTCCTTATCCGGCGTGTTAATGACTGGCCTGGCCGAAATGAGCCGTCATATCTGTGCGTTTCGACTGCCTCTGATCGTCCGAAGCACAGACCAAATCAGACGGAGGCAGTTGGCATCAGTTAATCACTCCCGATTAAGCAGCCAAAGCGTAGTTAGACTCGCCTCTTAAAAAAGTTGAATATTGAGATTCAGGTGCCAACATACAAAGCACCACATGCTTACACGACTGTTACACATCCCGTCAAGTCCGTTCAGCCCCAAAGAACTAATATCCTTTAAACAAAAATCATGCCCCGATCATTTGCGGTGTGAAGGCATCCGATTTTCCAACCCCCTTTCAATTGCGCAGCACCAAGGCCACCAATAGCTTCTTCGAAACCCTTTGGCCTTGGTCTGAAAATGCTTCCACATGAAGCACATAATTTCCGGAAGTAGCCAAGCTGCCATTGTCACGAATGCCGTCCCATTTCACGTATCCTTCAACACCTGCATAGAGGTTTCTGCACAAACGCCGGATGATTTTCCCTTCAACATCAAAAACAGTTACCGACAGCACATAACCGGAGTTATTAAAGCGGTACATCAAACCAACCACATCATCTACTCCATCCATATCAGGGGAGAAGTAGTCTTTGTCAGTTTGAAACATCCCAACGGCAGTGGCAGCGGCATTTGCCTGGCTATTGGGCAAGCCGGGAGTTGCCCAACCGGCCTCCTGTGAAGCACTTTGCCAATTATCGGGCACATCACCCGAAGTTTCTGTATAGATACGTTCCAAACTCACGCCTTCCCGATCGTTGATCAAGCTGAAATGCTGATTGTCGCGATAGGACATCCTGTCGAGCACCTGACCCGACGTATTTAATATCATCACGGCACCCTCCTCATTGGCATAAGTCGGAAACAGGCTCATCCCATACAAGGCAGTGTCGCCGCCATTTCTAGGATATCGCTGTTTCAGAAACTCGATATTCGTACTTAGGGCTGCATACTGTCCAGGCAACAAAATCCGACCTCGTTCGCTGATGGAAACCACCTGATCGGGAATGAAATCGGAAGAAGCATTGGCCAGCCGAACAGTCTTCAGATCCAGGCAAACATTACTTCTATTGTACAACTCTACAAAATCTTCGCCGCCAACATAAGGATCAAAAAGTACTTCGTTGATGATTAAGTTTCCGGAATCAACTTTGGGTTCGGGGAGCATAAACGCATACCCTTTGGGTTCCACCAGATTTCCGGCGCAATCGGCAACTGCATTGACCTTGATGGTGTAATAATTTCCTTTCTGAAAGGGGTTGAGGAAGTTCAATTTATACTCTGCGCGGTCAGCGCCAGCATAAACAGCCAGCGCGGTATCGCCGCCCACAAGAAAATGAGCAGGTTTCAATGTATTGCTGTCAGGCAGTTCGTTGAAGCGAATCCGCAACAGAAAGGGGTCTTCGGGATATACCTCAGCCAGCGAGGGACCTTTCTTGTCAGGGTTATCGCCGTGCACTGAATTCTTTGTTCCGGGCGTACCTCCCTGTGTACTCGTGCTCGCCTTCCAATTGGTCGGGTCACACGGATTTTGGGGGTCAATGATTTCTAGTGCCCAGCCGCCTGCTGCTTTGATGCCACTTTCATACATTGCGGATGTGTAGCGCAATTCATGCAACCAAAATCCTCCTGCATCGCGGAGCGTGAGGTCGTCGCCGCTGTTGTTGAGGGAAGGCCAAGGGTTCAGGCCCAGCACCTTGCCAAATTGTTGAAACAACGCTGCCTGACTTACTTCACATAAAACAATCCGTTCACCGGGACCAAGCCAGGTATCGGGAAGGGCCACGCTGCTGCTGGCGTCGGAAAATGTTACCCCACGTAGGCTGATGTATGAAGCTGTGGTGTTTTGCAATTCCACGTATTCCGCAGGCGGCAAATCGCCCACCACGGGGTCAGGATCGGCCATCAACTCGGTCATGATCAGCTTTCCGGGTTTAGGCACATCGGGGATTCCCGCGAAGAAGCGAAACACCTGGCCGGGATTTGGGTTTCCTGCCAGATCAATAAATCCGGATGCTTGCAGCGCATACTGTTGCACAGCCCCATTTAAACCCTGAAAGCGCATGGTGACATTCAACCCATCCGCAGACATGCTGATGAAGTTCGGCCTTCCATATCCATTCATCAGGAAAAGACCCGTGTCTTTGTCCGAAAGGGTTTGAACAGGTTCGCTGAACTCCAGTTGTACCACATCGGGCTGTAAGAATTTGGCTCGAACTATTTGCGGCGGACTCAGATCAAGGATGGGATCGCCACAATAGAAGTCATCGAAGTAGTGCCTTTTGTGAAAGCTCGCTGTTGACTGCTTCACGCGCAATCCGGTGAATCGCCCTGCGCGCACCGCACTGTCCATGGCGCTTCCCACATTATTAAAAACCAATGCTGTCCCTGGTGCATATTCCAGCCTCCATTGGTAGTTATTCGAACAGGTTATCCGCAGGCGCAAGGTGTTGTCAGAAGTATTCAAAAGGCCATCGGGCCCGCTGATGAGTTCTGTTGATACGCCATTTTGCAGTCGGTACAGGCTTACTTCATCCTTGGTATTTCCGATGCGCACGTAATAAGCATTCTTTGCTTGGGCCGGGGCACTGTCTGCAATCAGAAACAGGTCTGTATAATTGGCTGAAGAGGTATTGAACTTCAAGTTTACCCACAAGAGCCACTGGGTATTTTTAATGCGCGTGGAAGCAGTATAGAATTGAAATTCGGCCTGATCTGTGGCATTTGCTGAACGGAGCACACCACCCTCAATCGCCCAGTCTGCTGAGGAAGCGTTCCACGAAACACCATTACTCCAGTCGCCATCGTTGAAATCCTCCACAATTTGTGCTGCAGCTGACAAACAACTGATACCGAACCAGGCGATGAGCAGGTGTTTTTTCATGAATA
>JBEDND010000243.1:0-6504 GCA_041170785.1 Bacteroidota bacterium
CCAGGAATTCGTAGCTCAGGATTTTTTTTCTGAAGTTACGGGTGTCCAGACTGATTTGCAGAATGGATTCATAGAGCTCCTGAAGTTGGCGCAGGGTGAAGTTTTCAGGGAGCAGTTCAAATCCAATGGGGCGGTAGCGCAGTTTACCCCTGATGCGATCCAGTGCTTGTTTTACAATTTGATTGTGGTCGAAGGCCAAATCCGGTAATTCCAATACATTCACCCAAACGGCTTTTTTTGCGAATGATGAGCGCGGCTGCAGGTTGTAATTTGAGATGCGGATGAGCGAATAATAAGCCACTGTGATTACCCTTCCCAAGGGGTGGCGGTTCACATCGCCAAATGTGTATAGCTGTTCCAGATGTGATTCTTCCAATCCTGTCAGTTCAAGAAGGATGCGCGCTGCGCCGTCGTCCAGGTTTTCATCTTCACGCACCAGATTGCCGGGCAGTGCCATGCGGCCAATGAAGGCTTCTTCGGCGCGTTCAATCAACAAAATCTTCAGTGCTCCAGCATCAAAGCCCAGAATGACGTTGTCAATGGAAAAAGTATTTTGATACATTTTAGCCATGAGCAGCTTCGGCGTTGGGATGAATCAGGGTCATGAAAGACATTGCGTTTCTTTTCGGCAATGAGGTTGCGAAATTAGTAAGCTTGGGCAAAGGCGTCGAGCATCAGGCGAAAAAACATGCATTCAGGGGGTCAAACAGTTCTGATTGAATCAATAGGTTAGGCACATGCGGCCTCCTGAATCTTTTGTAGCGCGAGGAGCGGAATCGGACGGACGGAAATGACTCAAAAAAAAGAGGCCATAACGGCCTCCTGAATCTTTTTGTAGCGAGGAGCGGGATCGAACCGCCGACCTTAGGGTTATGAATCCTACGCTCTAACCATCTGAGCTACCTCGCCAAACGAGGGCGCGAATTTAGCAAGAAGCTGCGGATTTACAAATCCTTAGCTTGGAAGGATGCGCCGAATGGAATCCAGCACCTGTTCGGGTTTCAGTGTTTCCATGCAACTGATGCCGTCAACACAGGTGCCGCGGTAAAAGCATTTACACGGTTTTTCAGGCTGAACAATTTCTCCTTTACCGAATAAATCGAATTCGTGGGGGTTGAAAATATTGTTCATCAGCACTATGTTTTTACCCAAACCTATGGTGAGGTGCATGCCCATGGTGACTTGCGTAACCACCAAATCACATTGGTCAATCAGGTTGATGAACTGTTGCAAAGGAAAATGTCCGGGATACCAGGCGCCTGTGGCTTCATGCAGTTCCTGGTTGCGCGCGTGTTCCTGCGCACCACCCAGCAGCAGCGGTTGAAACCCGGCATCCTGAATCATGCCGATCAGTGTAATCCATTGTTTGGTACTCCACAGGCGTGTAGTCCAACGATCGCCGCAACCTGTGTTTAGTCCGATGATTTTCCGTTCACGGCTGAAATTCCACTGGTAGCCCTTGTCGCGGTGTGCGTCGAGCAAATAAGGCTGACCTTCGTATTCCAATCCGCAGATATCAAAGATTTCTTGTTGATAGGATAAGGTGTTCGCCTTGCTCACATCATCGAACATCCCGGTTTTGAATTTATGGTACGCCAGTTCATTCACCGGCTGAATTTCGCCGTCTTTCAGGATGTATCCATATCGTTCATTGGCCTGTACCATGTGCATCAATCCGCCGGCTTCTTTCTCTTTATCCAGACAAACGGCAATATCGAAATGCGTGTTGGCAACGTACAACACGGTATGCACGTCCAGGGTCAGGATTTCATCAATGGCTCCGGAAGGAAGGATTGCAGGAGAATGGGTAATCCAAGTGATTTTGCAATTGGGATAGCGTTTGCGGTAGGCAGTGATGAGCGGAGTAGTGCGGATTACATCTCCGATTGCGCCCAGTTTGATGATGAGGATGCGCTTGCTCACTGCGGTGTAGGCTGGGCATGACGCACAATGATAACCATGTTCCTTGTGCGGTTTGCAGGGAATATGGCCTTTGTAATGGGTACAATCCGACCGGTAAAACATGATTTGCAAAACTAAAGCGAAAAATTGGCAAGGTTTGGGCAATCACTTAGGCACTTTTTTTGTTATTTTGAAAGAATAGAATTGTAAGCTGTTGTGCTGAAGAAGTTGTTTTTCATATGGCTGTTTTTGTTTGCTGTGGTGGTTCCCGCTGCTGCAACACACCTGGTAGGCGGCTACATTCATTACAAATACAGCGGAAGGGTGGCAAACAAGGTGCGTTACTTGGTTACGATTTATGTGTACCGCGACTGTACCAGTCCTATTGACTTTGATACCGACATTACGCTGTGTGCCTTTTATGAGAATCGAAACATTTACGAAGAAAAGCGGGTTCGCCTCAACAGAGAATCCAAGGTAAATCCGGTTGGGAACACCAATTGTCCGGAGTTAGCCGAGGCTTGTTTGATGCAAGGGATTTACATTACCAGCATTGACCTTCCACTGAGCACTCAAGGTTTTTATTTGAAGTGGGAACGCTGTTGTCGCAATGATCAGAATAATCTTCCCAACGGAAGCGACGGCAGGCCGTTCATGGGGCAAACCTATTTCGCCTACATACCCCGTACAGATGTGGAAAACAGCTCACCTTTGTTTTTGGATGTTCCTGTTCCATTCATCTGCGCGAACGACACCACCACAGTGAGAAACCGCGCCGTCGATGAAGACGGCGACTCGCTGGTTTATCGTTTTGTAATCCCTTGGCAGGGCGCAGACGTGAACACACCATTCCCCGACAGGTGTGAAATGGTTATGAACTTTCCTCAAAACGTTATTTACCGGAATAATTTCAACGCTACGTTCCCCTTCGGTACCAATGGGGTGGCTCAAATAGACAGATTAAACGGCCTGACAACGTATATGTCTAGGAATACAG
The DNA here is from genome assembly GCA_041170785.1 of Bacteroidota bacterium. GTDB lineage: Bacteria > Bacteroidota > Bacteroidia > NS11-12g > UBA955 > REEB481. The sequence continues at coordinate 2,900 of JBEDND010000243.1, forward strand.
GGCGATATGCCGTGGCAATAGAAGTTCAGGAATATAGAAAAGGAATACTCTTAAGCACCACACGGTTGGACATGCAAATCCTCGTGATTAATTGTCGGCCAAATAACAAACCCCGAGTCGTCAGCCCAACCAATTTCACCTATACCATACCACCCGGCAAACAATGGTGCCTGGCTATTTCGGCAACAGATGGTGATGTGAATGACAACCTTCGCCTGCGCGGTTACGGAGATATGTTCTCAGGTGCCAACGGATTTAAAGGAACTCTGGCAACACTGCCGGATGGCTTCGGAAAAAGGTTGGTTACTTCCACCTTCTGTTGGAAACCTGATTGCGATCAGGCACGGGCAGAACCTTACGTCTTTACTGTTGAAGTAGTAGATGATGGATGTCCGGGAAAATTTATCAACCAGAATTTCATCATTTACGTCAAACCATTCTCCAGCAATGTGCGTATCAGCGGCCCAACAGCACTTTGCCAACAGAGCAAGGGGAATATATATTCTGTTTCCGGACAGCAGTCTGGCACCACCTTGCGTTGGGATGTGCGCGGCGGCATCATTACAGGTTCCAATACCGGAACATCGGTGCAGGTTGACTGGGCCTCTGCCGATACCGGCTACCTGACAGTCACTGAATTTAGTGCAGAAGGCTGTCCCGGGAAGCCATTTACCATTCCCGTGTTTTTGTCGGCCGCCCCACCTGCATTCAGTATTGTAGGTCTTGATGTTGTTTGTCTGAACGGAAATGAACGTTATACCCTAAGTCCGTTGCCGGCAGGCGTGGTTGCCACCAGTTTTCTGGCCGATTCTGGTACGGTTACAGGCATCAGCAATTCCGGAAATCCGGTGAGTTTCTTCGTGCGCTGGAAGCGTGTGGGTGCCGGTAGCCTTTATGTGAAGGTTGAAAACGGGCTGAAATGTTATCGTTGGGATACCCTGGATGTATCGGTACGGTTTCCCGTTACAGGTGCCATTACCGGTCCAACGTCGGTATGTCCGAACAACAATGGATTTACGTACTCTGTGTCCGGAACCCCAGGTTCCATTTACCAATGGTTTGTTAGTGGAGGCGTGCAGCGGAGTGGCGGAAACGGTCCGCAGATTACCGTGGATTGGGGTAACCCGGGAATCGGAAGGGTGCGGGTGTTGGAAACAGACATCAATGGATGTCTTGGAGATACCATGGAATTAACGGTATCCAAAACATATGCGCTCACAGGCCAGATACCCAGAGGCCCGGCCTCGGTTTGTGCCTACGATAGTCTGGTGGTTTATGAAGTGCTGGCGAAACCAAATACCAGTTTCTTGTGGAATGTTTCCGGTGGTTTGTTGCGCGATGGTCAGGGTTCAGAACGGATTCGTGTAAACTGGGGTCCACAGGGCAATGGAGCCATTCGCCTGAGTGAATCAGGTTTTGACCCGGTCAACCAGATTCCCTGCCTCAGCAAAGAAGTAGAAATTCCTGTGGTGATCAACCCGGTTCCGGGTCCTGCAATCATTCGCGGTGTCATGGAAAAATGTCAGGGAACAGGTGTTGGCTTACTTTCGGTTACCGGATTTCCGGGCAGTACGTTCCGTTGGACGGTGAACGGCAATACGGTGCTCGACGGACAGGGAACGCCTAACCTCAATTTCAGTTATGCCGACAGCGGCCGCTTTCAGGTATCAGTTCAGGAAATAACAGCAGCCGGTTGCCCAGGCCCCGTCAATGATACGGTGCTTTGGGTGAGGCCCCGACCTATAACTTCAGCTATTCAAGGCCCCGATATCGTTTGTTGGCCTAAACTAGGGCCGTATTCATACGAAGTAATCGGCTTTGCCGGAAGTATGTACCAGTGGTTTGTGAGCGGTGGTACTGCAACAACTTCTTCTACCGGAAATTCCATCAGCATCATTTGGAACGGGGTACAAAATGCGCGCATCAGGGTGCTTGAAACCAGCATGTACGGATGCACGGGCGATACCATCAGCCTGGATGTGTTTGTAGATAATCCATCCATCCGACTCAAGCGGGTTACCGTAACGCCTCCGCCCTTAAACGACCAGGCCATTGAGGTTCACTGGGAATTGATGAATGCGCCCAGGTATAACAATAAATTCTTTATAGAACGCAGAGAAACCGGGTCCGGAGCTCCTTTTGTTCAGGTAGGAATTGTCGGTGCAGGTGCATCTATGTTCTTGGATAAGAATGTTAAGCCAGACTTATACGCGTACGATTACCGCGTCCTTGCCGTGAATCTGTGCGGCGACACATTGCTTACCACCGAGCATACCACTGTTCTGTTGAGTGGCAAGAAGCTGGGACCCTATCAGGTTGATGTGCAGTTCACCGATTACCGCGGCTGGCCGGTTAGTGATTATGAGCTGCTGCGTCAACTATTGGAAAATACAGGCTATTTGCCTTATGACGTATTTCCGGCGCCTTCCCGCGCTACTTATGAAAACGGGCTGGAATGGTTTGCCCAATGTTATCGGGTGAAAGCCCTTCAGGCGAATACCGGTGGCGAGTTTCAGGAAAGTTGGAGCAATGATGTGTGCTTCGATTTTGACCCAACCTTGTTTGTGCCAAATGCGTTTAGTCCGAATAACGATGATGTGAACGACCGTTTCGGCGTTTATGCCGGCAGCATTAAGGAGTTTTACATGGCCATCTATAACCGCTGGGGTGAAAAGTTGTTTGAAACCTCAGACATGAAGGCTACCTGGGACGGAAAGGTTCAGGGTAAACCGGCCCCGGATGGCGTTTATGTGGTGCTCATTCACTACAAAGACTACAAGGGCAAGGAATTCAACACCAAAACCTCGCTCAGCTTGCTTCGCTGAAGTTTGCTGTGCCGTAAAACGCCGAGGGTCTCCAAGAGTTTCCGGGAAAAGGTGTGCTTCTGTAATGAAACAGAATTTCGCTATGTTTGAGTTCACCTCCGGTTTGGGCTGGAAGGTTCATTCGCGTACAGGTTTAATGCCGCTGCTCTATGCCATTGGATATTCAAACGCCAGGGATCTACATCGAAGAACAAATACAGTTTCGACCAATTTCCCCTGCCGAAACCGCCCTGACGGCTTTTGTGGGTACTACGCGTAAAGGTCCAGTGGGAATACCCACCTTAATTTCTGACTACGCTTCTTTTGAACACATTTTTGGAGGGCTTGCAACAGAACATATGCTGGCCTATGCTGTTCAAGATTATTTCACAAATGGCGGCCGGCAAGCGTTGATTCTTCGCCTTGCCGGTTCAGGTGCAAGCCGCGCACAAATAAACCTTCCAAGCGCAGTAAATCCGCAAAACACGCTCAAACTGGAGGCTACAAGCGAAGGGTTGTGGGGCAATGATTTGTCGGTGCAGGTGATGTTATGGGATGGTTCCCCAAAAGATATGAAGCGCTGGCTCAAGCGGGCATCTGCTGCGCCGCGTTTTCGCTTACATGTTTTCGAGCGGGGACAACTTTCAGAGGTGTTTACAGAACTGAGTCTCACGCCGGGAGATGCAGTGTTTCTCCCTGACGTTTTGTCGTCACATTCGCGATTGATACGCGCCGTGAAACCAGGCCCAACTTATTCGTTGCCTACAACAATGCCTTTGGTGAATCTGTCCGCAATACAGG
>JBEDND010000244.1:0-3013 GCA_041170785.1 Bacteroidota bacterium
GTTTGTTATATTTGACACGTGTTCAGTCGCATCGGTATTCCTGAATTTCCAGACTATGAGTTATTAGATTGTGGGGGCTATGAAAAATTGGAACGTTTCGGAACCCATATCCTGCGCAGGCCGGAACCTCAAGCCATTTGGTCAAAAAATATGAGTGAACAGGAATGGTCTGCAAAAGCACATGCTTCTTTTTTTAGAAGAAAAGGTACCACAGCAGATGGCGATCAGGGAAACTGGGAGCTGAAAAAAGGAGTTCCCGAGCGTTGGCAAATCAGTTATCGCTACAAAGGAATGTCCCTGAAGTTTCGTTTGGGACTTACTTCCTTCAAACACGTTGGGGTGTTTCCTGAACAGGCCGATAATTGGAATTTTATCTATGATTTCCTTCATGACATGCATGTGCAGCAGCCAAGGGTTCTGAATTTGTTTGCCTATACCGGTGGCGCCTCACTCGCTGCAAGGTCTGCCGGAGCAGAAGTGTACCATGTAGATTCGGTAAAGCAGGTAATCACCTGGTCGCGGGAGAATATGGAACTGAGTGGATTAAGGGACATCCGCTGGATTGTTGAAGATGCGTTTCGATTTGTAGAAAGAGAGCAGCGCCGCGGAAAAACATATCATGGCATTTTGATGGATCCGCCGGCTTATGGTCGCGGTCCTGATGGCGAGAAATGGCAATTGGAAAAGCAAATCAATGAGTTGCTGTCGATGTGTTCAGGTTTATTGGAACCCCAAAACAGCTTTTTATTGGTGAATCTGTATTCCATGGGCTTTTCTCCAATGATTACAGAAACCCTTGTGCAGGCTCATTTTCCCGGAAATGACTTTACCTCCGGTGAGTTGTTTGTAAAAGACCGATTTGGGAAGTGTCTTCCTTTGGGAACCTGTCTGCGATTAACTAAAAAATAATGACACATTCAGAAGATAAACCGCTGATATTGATCAGCAATGATGATGGAATTACCGCTCCCGGAATTAAAGCCCTGGTTGAAGTGATGCAGGAAATAGGAGAGGTGATTGTTGTGGCACCCGATAAGCCTCAAAGTGCGATGGGGCACGCCATTACCATCAATCAGCCTTTGCGCCTAACCAAGGTTGATCAGTTTCCCGGAGTAGTTTCGTATCAATGTACCGGGACGCCCGTAGATTGTGTGAAACTGGCCATCGATAAACTCCTCACACGTAAACCGGATTTGATGGTTTCCGGTATAAATCATGGGTCCAATGCGTCGATTAATGTCATTTACTCCGGAACCATGAGTGCCGCGGTTGAAGCCGCCATCGACGGAATGCCGGCCATTGGGTTTTCATTGTGCGACTACCGTTGGGATGCAGATTTTGAAGTGGTGAAACCTTACATACGGCGCATCGCATTGGAATACCTGCGCAATGGTTTGCCCTACGGCACTTTGCTGAATGTGAATTTGCCTGTTCCTGAAGGCGGTATTAAAGGTATTAAGGTTTGCCGTCAAGCCGTAGCCAAATGGAAAGAGGATTTTGATGAACGGCTGGATCCCTTCAACAGGAAATATTATTGGATGACCGGGCGTTTTGTAAACATGGATAAAGGGGAAGATACCGACGAATGGGCACTTGCTCATGGATATGTTTCCATAGTTCCTACCCAGTTTGATTTGACCGATCACAGCCGTATCAGCTCATTAAACACCTGGGATATTCATGAATAAACAGCAAAAGAAAGATCTGTTCCTTGGGATGATTGGAGGCATTTCCCTGCCTTTTGTCATCGCACTGCTCATTTTTACTGTGTTTCGCAAAGAAGGAAGTCAGGCAGATTTCATCGATTTGCTCGGCAATGCCGCGTTAATGAGCCCATTCATCAGAATGGGCTTGATTGGCAATGGTGTCATGTTTTGGCTGTTTTTGCGCAATAACAGAGACATGGTTTGCCGTGGTATTTTGCTTGCTACCATGATTTACGGAGTATATGTGGTGGCAATGGTCTTTAAATCCTGATTCATGAAATACTACCTGATTGCCGGAGAAGCATCAGGCGATTTGCAGGGTGCAGCACTGATTGATGCGCTGAAGCAAATGGATCCGGATGCCACATTTCGGTTCTGGGGCGGTGATTTGATGGCTGCTGCTGCCGGCAAAATGCCCGTGGTACATCAGAAAGAGCGTGCTTTTATGGGCTTATGGGAAGTCATCCAGCACCTTGGCAGCATCCGCAAACACTTAAAACTGTGTAAAGCAGATTTGTTGCAGTGGAATCCTGACGTGGTAATTCCGGTTGACCATCCCGGTTTTAACATGCGCATTGCTTCATTCGCAAAGAAGCGAGGATTTAAAGTGGCGTACTTTATCGCCCCCAAAGCCTGGGCATGGAAGAAAAAACGAGCATTTACGCTGGCGAAGGTGACAGATCTTGTGTTGTCTATTCTGCCTTTTGAACCTGCATTTTTTGCTCCGTATCAAGTGCCTGTACGTTACATCGGAAATCCGATTTGGGACAGTATTTCCACATTTCGGGCTGATCCAACATTTCTGCAAAGGCATAGCCTGGAAATGCCGTTTATTGCATTGCTACCGGGCAGTCGCACTCAGGAAATTAAGCGCATCCTGCCCGAAATGCTTGAGGCCGCTTCACGATTTAAATCACACAAAATAGCCATTGCCTGTGCTCCTGATTTTGAGCCGGATTTCTACAGGAGCCTGGTGCAGCACGACCGTTCGATACGGCTCATCAGCGCTGAAACTTATCAGTTGTTGTTCCATGCGCAGGCAGCTTTGGTCACTAGCGGCACGGCTACCCTCGAAACGGCACTGCTCGATTGTCCGCAGGTAGTTTGTTATAAAACCAGCCAACTCACGTACCGCATGGCTAAACTGTTGCTCAACATTCGATTCATCAGCCTTGTAAACATCATCATGGGCCGGGAAGTGGTGAAAGAACGAATTCAGGATGACATGCAACCTGATGTTTTGGAAAAGGATCTCAGATTGTTGATGCAGACCGATGGCGCATTTCAGGTAAAGGCGGATTATGAAA
>JBEDND010000245.1:0-2866 GCA_041170785.1 Bacteroidota bacterium
CTTCTGCACCTTTTCAACGTGTATTTCATGACGTTCATAGATATTTTGCTATTATTTTGCTTTAAATTTATTTAAAAAATGCATTCCGAGCCTAAAAATGCATCTAACACCATTCCAATAAATCCTCGATTTTTACTGCCCGGGCAAACATGCACAACAAACACATTCTTCACTGGTATCAAAGCCGTGGATGGAAGCCGTTTCCTTTTCAATCAGAAACAGCCGCTGTTTACGAACAACTGAGCGGTGGCCTCTTGCATGCGCCCACGGGAAGCGGAAAAACCTTTGCCCTTGGTGTTCCCGCGATTGCACTTCATGCCGCCCGCAGCGAAAAAGGCCTGCGCATCCTCTGGATTACACCTTTGCGCGCACTGAGTTCTGATATCTGTGCAGCCTTACAGGAAGCGGCAACGGAACTTGGTACAGGCTGGAAGGCAGCCATCCGACACGGCGATACGGCGGCTTCCGCCAAAAAGCAGCAAGACCTGCTACCGCCGGAAATCCTGGTAACCACACCCGAAACCCTGCATCTGCTGCTGGCCAGAAAGGACAGCAACAAGCGCTTTGCCGCCCTCGATGCCGTAGTGGTGGATGAATGGCACGAACTGCTGGGCAGCAAACGGGGCGTTCAGATAGAACTCGCTTTGGCCGTGCTGCGTCACCTTCGACCTGAATTAAAGGTCTGGGGCATTTCCGCAACCATCGGCAACCTGCAGGAAGCCATGGATGTGCTGCACCCCGAAGGTGGAAACACCAAGCTGATCAGCGCAGCAAGTACCAAAATCACGGAAATGCACACCCTTATGCCCGACGAGCTGGAGCGCTTTCCCTGGAGCGGTCACCTGGGCATTCGCTTGTTGGACAAGGCAGCACAGATCATCGAACAGTCGGGTTCTACACTCGTATTTACCAATACCCGCAGCCAGTCGGAAATATGGTATCGGAGTTTGCTGGAACACAATCCCGGGCTGGCCGGTCGCATCGCCATGCACCACGGTTCCCTCAGTGCAGAACTGCGCAGCTGGGTGGAAGCACAACTGCATCAGGGAACCCTGAAGGCTGTGGTGTGTACCAGCAGTCTGGATCTGGGCGTGGATTTTCACCCGGTTGACACCGTGATTCAGGTAGGCAGTCCGAAGGGCATCGCCCGCTTCATGCAACGCGCAGGCAGAAGCGGCCACCGGCCCGATGCCGTAAGCCGCATCTATTTCCTGCCCACACACAGCCTGGAACTCATTGAAGCAGCTGCGCTCCGGGCCGGTATGGAAGGCAAGCTCGCCGAATTCCGCATCCCCAAGGTGCGCTCCTTTGACGTGCTGCTGCAGTTTCTGGTCACGCTGGCTGTGGGCGACGGCTTTGAACCACTACAAACCTTCAGACTGGTGCGCAACACACATGCCTTTCAAAGCATTACAGAAGACGAATGGCGTTGGTGCATTGGTTTCCTCACCACAGGAAACGCTTCGCTGGAAGCCTACGATGAATTCAGGAAGTTGCATCTGGTTGGAGATAAATACCACATCACCAGCCGAAGGGCCGCCATGATGCACCGACTGAACATTGGCACCATCAGCAGTGAACAAAGCATCAGCGTGCGCATGCAGGGCGGCGAACATCTGGGCAGCATCGAGGAATATTTCATCTCCCGGCTGAAACCAGGCGACACCTTTGTATTCGCAGGTAGAACGCTGGAATTCATCCGCCTGGAAGGCATGGTTGCCTATGTGCGTAAATCCAAACGCAAAAGCACGTTGGTACCCAGCTGGATGGGCGGCAGGATGAGCCTGAGCAACGAAGTGAGCAGCTTGCTGCGCGCAGAAATCGAACACTGGCAAAGCGCCACAAGCGTGGAAATGCGGAAGGTAAAACCTTTGCTCGAACTGCAGACCGAGCGATCGGCGGTGCCCGGCAGCGATGAATTGCTGCTGGAAACACACCAAACCGAACGCGGCTACCACCTGTTTGTATTCCCTTTTGAAGGACGAATGGTACACGAAGGTCTGGCCATGTTGCTGGCCTACAGGCTCAGTAAAATCAGAGAAGCCTCTTATTCTCTGGCCATGAACGACTACGGCTTTGAACTGCTCAGCGCCGATCCCATTCCGCTGATGGAAGGTTTGGAAGAAAACCTGTTCGGGACCGAAAACCTGGCCGAAGACCTGTACGCCTGCACCAACTACAGCGAACTTACGCGGCGACGCTTCAGCGATATTGCCGCCATCGGTGGCCTCATTTACCGGGAATTGCCCGACCGCGTGCTGAAAGCCCGACACCTTCAGGCCAATGCCAAACTCTTCTACGAAACCTTTAAAACCTATGAGCCCGACAACCTCTTGCTGCGTCAGGCTGAAGAAGAAGTGTATTACGACCAATTGGAAGAACACCGCCTGAGGGCCGCACTGCACCGTGCAGGAACAAGAAAGCTCATCCTGAAACACTGTTCCCGGTTTACGCCCTTCGCCTTCCCCATCATGGTGGACAGCCTTTCGCGGGAAATGCTCAGCAACGAAAGTCTTGAGAAACGCATCGAACGGATGTTGCGCGAAGCCACCAAGGATTGACTCCTTTTCACGGAACTTTGCGTTTACCTAATCCTGATTTCAGGTATTCATTCAACCCGATGCGCCCGAGCTTGAACCCTTGCCACTTTCTGTTTTTGTGTACTTCTTTTCTGTGGAATCAGTTAAGCGCCCAGGTTTGCGGCAAGTACGATTACCTGGAGGCGTTTATCCTTGATATCCGGCATGAAGGCGATACCAAACAGGCCCGCGACGTAGAGGTTTGGCTGAAGGAACTGCGCAGCAACCAAGCCGTAAAACGCATACTGCCCAATGAACAAATCAGGATCAATGGCCATGTAGAATAC
>JBEDND010000246.1:0-3596 GCA_041170785.1 Bacteroidota bacterium
TGTGCAGCGCATTGGCATCCACACCGCCGGATAAAATCTTGCCGGAGGCCGGTTGCACGGTATTGAACGCGCGGGCCAGTCGGGTGATGGAATCCAGCAGAATCACCACATCGTGGCCGCATTCCACCAGGCGCTTGGCTTTTTCCAGCACCATGTTGGACAATTTTACGTGTTTGTCTGCCGGCTCGTCGAAGGTAGAAGCAATCACTTCAGCCTTCACGTTGCGGGCCATATCCGTTACTTCTTCCGGACGTTCATCTACCAGCAAAATCATCAGATACACCTCGGGATGGTTGGCCGCAATGGCATTCGCGATGCCCTGCAGCAGCCAGGTTTTACCTGTTTTGGGTTGGGCCACGATGAGTCCGCGCTGACCTTTGCCAATGGGCGAAATCAGGTCGATGATGCGGTTGCTGTAGTTTCCGGCTTTGTCGCAGAGGTTCAGCTTTTCCTGGGGAAACAACGGCGTGAGGTGCTCGAAGCCTACACGGTCGCGCACTTCCTCCGGGGTTTTCCCGTTGATCTGTTCCACCTTCACCAGGGCGAAATACTTCTCGCCTTCTTTCGGTGGACGGATGCTGCCTTTTACCGTATCACCGGTTTTCAGCCCCAGGCTTTTGATGACGTTTCCGGGTACATATACATCATCCGGAGAAGCCATGTAGTTGTAGTCGGGGGAGCGCAGGAACCCGAATCCATCGGGAACCAGTTCCAGAACGCCCTGGGTGCTCACCACGCCTTCCAGTTCCAGCAGGTTGTTGAAGTGCTCCTTGCGGCGGCGCTCCTGTTCGTTGTGCTGTTGTTGCTGTTGCTGTTGTTGTTGTTGCGGAGGTGTTGATGTTTGGTCCTGGGGCTCTTTGGCTGGCGGCTGCTTCCGTTCTACCACAAATTGTTTCCGGGGCAATTCCGGACGGTTGCGGTCTTTACGCGCCACACGTGGTTCGGTGACTTCCGGAAGCGCAGCTTCCAGGTCCTCGGCGGTAATCAGGGTATTGATGGGCGGTGTTACCGGGCTAACTTCTTCCGGCTTCGGGGTAACTTCCGCTGCTTCGTTCTGGGGAACGCGTTGTCTGCGGCGGCCTTGCTCGCGCGGTGACGCGGATTTATTGGTGTTGTTCGCTTCTTCTTTGAGGGGTTCCGGTTCGGATTTTGGTTCTTCCGCAGGAACCGGAGCTGCTTCCTGTTTTTGCAGGATGGCCTGTATTAAATCCTGTTTCCGAAGGGTTTCATGGCCCTGGATACCGGCGGTTGCTGCGACTTGTCGCAAATCAGCAACTGACATTGACGTCAGTTTTTTTCTGTCAAACATGTGTGTTGAAAAGAATAAGAATAAAATGAAGCCGCCTGAGGCAGCCGGCTGTTTCCGATAGGAATACGGTACTTGGCCGCTGCAACAATAACACAAATTGTTGAACCTGCCAAGTGTCTAAGCGCGCCGGGCGTTATCCGTCGTACGATTCGAAGAAATACTGTCTCCGGTTGTAGCCCATTTCCTTGAGGTTTCTGCGTGCATCGGTCAGCATGGAGGTCCAGCCGCATACCAGGAAGCGCGCATCGCGGCGATCGGCAAACAGCTGTTGGTACACGGGATGTACGTAACCATGCCCGAAGCCCGGAATGCTTTCGCGGCTCAGCACGGGATGGTAATGCAGGTTGGGATATTCCTGTGCCAGCGCCAGCATTTCTTCGTGGTACAGGGCTTCGGCGCGGGTGCGGTTGCCGGAGATCAGGTGGAATGTGCGTGTGTCGCCGTGCTTCAGGGCCTGCAGCAACATGGAGCGAAAGGGCGCGATGCCGGTGCCGGTGCAGATGAAACATACGTCCACCGGATCGGCAGGGAGCAGGAAGCTGCCCCGGGCTTCGCTGAGGGAAACGCGCTCGCCTTCGTTCATGGCAAACAGCGCCGGACTCATCAGTCCCTCGGGTTTCAGCGCGATGCAGAGTTCCAGCAGCGGCGCATGGGGTTCATTGGCAATGGAATAGCTGCGTTCTGCGCCGCCGTCTTGCAGGCTGAGCGCCACAAACTGTCCGGCCTGAAAGGGAATGGGCGTTTCCGGCTCCAGGAAGAAGGAACGCACAGCGGCATGGTGCTCCACAATACGTGCAATACGGGCGGTTTGCATGGAGGCAAAGTTCGGGAAAATGACGGCTGTGATGGAGAGCTTGTCGAACCATGCTGCTGAAAGTCCCGGGCGAGTGAAGCGAGTCCCGGGCTAAAAGTACCGAGCACAGACTCGGTGAAGCCACGTCGAAGGGCTGCCTGCCCTATCGAACTGCGCAGCAGGTTGTCAGGGGAGCTTGCTGAAAGGAGAACCGCAAAGAATCTATGCTATTTGGCACTTTTGCCATTGCCCAAAAGTGCCCAAAAGGCTAGTCGATGCGAATAAATTATCTTGAAAACTGCGGGTGCAGACTTTGGCTTGCTTAATGTCCGGCGTCGCTTCGTGGAGCTTGTATCGATTTTAAAATTGGAAAGGCCACAAAAGCGCCCACATCAACCACGTTAGCCGTCCTAAAGCAAGCCTGGTAAACGGCATTGAATACACTATCGTTTGTCTGCTAACCCTTGTTTTCTACGAAATTTCTTCGATGCGACGTTTGGTGCTGACGAAATTCCGCAGAGCAAAAAGTCTGTCTGTTGTTCCCAGGTGAACATGAAGGACTTTTAATGGTGGCGTGCGTGAAGGGTGTATTGAAAGGGTCCGTGAAAGTTGCTAAGGTATCCTTTCTTAGCACGAGCCGGCCGGCAGAATAATTTAATTGGTATTAAGGCCGGTATTTTTACTTCAGAAAGATGATAACTAGACTGATGCTACTAAAGATTGTACATTTGTCAAAATATTAAAACTGTTTATATGAAATACTCTTTTATCAAAGGTTTAATTTTTCTTTCATCTGTGTTCCTGATTACTTCAGGTCTGCAAGCGCAGGAAGTACAGATGTATAAGCTCCAGGATGTTCATGGGAACATTAAAGCCACAGATTGGGTAAAGCGTTATCGCGATACCCTGGTTTTTAAACAACCAAACGCCAGTGAACGCTTTAAGATTGCTCTGAATAATATTCGATCCATCAATGGCAAACATCCCGATTCAGCAGGGCTGAAAAATCATCCATACCCAACAGAATTAAGGGCGCTAAATCAACTTCGCTATGGTCAGTTGGGTTCGTTTTGGATTGGTTTAATTACAGGTGGCGTTATAGCGGCTTATCCTGATTTTGTAATTCCCAATGCGGCTGTCGGAGGCGGTGTTTCGACCATCGTATTCCTGAGTAGTTACGGTGGAATACGGCGTCTGATTAAATACCGGAAACTCCCGGTGGTGCAGAGGTTGTGATTAGGCTTTCAACGGAAGTTTAGGGTAGAACTTCAGCAGGGTGTTTGCCGGCGGACTTACAGTTCTATTCGAATCGTTTTGGCATATAGTTATTCATAATTACGCTTGTCATGGTTTTTCCAGACTACTAATTAACTTCTTTATCCTAAGCTATGGATTTATCGATAATCCGGCTTTGAACCAGTCTAAGGCCTGCTCTTTTTGTTTCAGCTCAACGTAGATTTCTCCTATGGAGCGGTAGAATTTGGATATCGTTGA
>JBEDND010000247.1:0-24167 GCA_041170785.1 Bacteroidota bacterium
TCGCAAAATCTACGTTGAAGAACTTACCCTTGCGACCGTCGGTCAGTGACTGTTCTACAACTTCCAACTGATCGCCTGAAGTGCGCTTCAGCTTGAACATGGTCATGCCGCCACCATCGCCAACAAAGTCGTTGCGCTGGGTCATCTCGTGGTTCACCACAACCCAACCCAAATCACCGCTTGCCGATTTATCTGGCGCAAAACCAATGAAATCGTGCCACTGCTTGGCGTAGGTCTGACCGGCGGGATTGCCATAGGTAGCAGTTGTTTTTACCACATCCACACCACCGGCAAAAATCACTTGATGCTTTAATGGGCTCTTGGGCATCCAAACTGTTTTTACAGACCATGCGGTGTCGATATTCACCGGAAATGGAATCTGTGCTACAGCCAATCCTGCAAAAGCAATCATGGCCGGAAATAAAAGAAGATGTTTTTTCATGTTTGTTGGAATTTTGGTAGCACAAAACTCTTCGGCCATTATTAGGGCGGATATATGCGTTTATTACGCTTGATTTAAAAAGAAACCGCGTGTATTAAGAGACCCTTAAATACGTAAGAATGGCGTTTTTACTCAGCCACAATTCCTTAACACAGGCTTCATGGCAGCACAAAATATGGCACGTCAATTTCCTGCGTGAATTTGAACCTCCTGATCATTCTTGCCATTGGACTTGCTTCATGCGGCATGAACAACACCTCCCAAGGCTCAGAATTGGCGCATAAACACTGCATTGGCTGTCATGAATTCCCGGAACCGGCCCTGTTGTCAAAAGGTCAATGGCGCGATCATGTGTTGCCGCAAATGGCTGCCTTCATGCAGGTAGATACGAACCAAGATTCCCCGAACAAAAACCAGATTGGGAGGCGCGAATGGTCTGCCATAGTCGATTACTACGTGAGCCAGTCGCCAGAAATATTGCCAAAACCCAACATTCCAAAATTGGATACCCTGAAACAGTTCAGGGTTGAACTTCCACCAAACCGCCTTGGCATTCCGTCACTCACCCTCCTCAGGAACAATGAATCAAAAGGTTACTTTTTGGCTGATGCCAACTCTAAAAGCTGGATCGAATTAAGACGCGATTTCAGCATTGCCAAAGCAGGAGCAATTGCGGAAGGCGGCGTTGATGTGCTGGCATGGAAGCAAGACCGCTATTCATTGTTTATGGGGAGTTTTTCCCCAACAGATGTCCCAACAGGTTTGTTGTTGAAACATCCTTCCGGAGCCATTGAACGCGCATTTGTAATTCATGACAGCCTGCAACGGCCGGTGTGCATGCGCGCACACGATTGGAACAATGACGGTGCGCCCGATTTTGTGGTTTGTGAGTTCGGTAAATTTTCGGGCAGCCTCTCCCTCTTGTCGTCACAAAAAGACGGTAGTCTGAAACGCACCGTTATCCAATCATCGCCTGGCGCCATCAGCGCTGAACTCCGCGACGTCAATAAAGATGGCCACATGGACATCATTGCCTTGTTCGCTCAGGCGAACGAACGGATAGACCTGATGCTCAGCGATGGAAAAGGTGCTTTTAAAACACAAACTTTGATACGGTTTCCTGCATCTTACGGCTCCAGCAGCATGAAATTGCACGACCTGGACGGCGATGGTGTAGAAGAACTCTTATATACAGCCGGAGATAATGCAGATTTTCCCGCCATCACCAAACCGTATCACGGTATTTATGTGTATTCCATTCTGGATGGATTCAAACTCAAAAAATCAGCCTTTTACCCGCTCCCGGGGGCTTATGCCGTGCATCCAGCGGATTATGACGGTGATGGAAAGCAAGAACTTGCCTGCATCTCATTTTTCCCAGATTGGCTCAAACAAGCAGAACTGGGTTTTGTCATCATCAAACCAGGTAACGAATCAACGACGCGGTATGCGTTCATTCCAAAGCTTCATCAGGCGGGGCGATGGATTACCATGGAAACAACGGATGCCGACGACGATGGCGACATAGACATACTGCTCGGCTGCATGACCATGGAAACCAGTCCGTCAACGCCCCTAACAGCTACCTGGGCAAACAACAAGATTCCTTTTGTGCTGCTCCGCAACCTGTTGTATTGAACGCTTCAATCAGTGACTTTTGAATGTCACCACCTGCTCCAGCGGCGGACGTCCGGCCCGGGTTCTTTTCTCGTCCACATGGCCCAGCAGAAACCAGCCTCGGTGTAATGTTTGCGCATCAAAACCACACAAGGCGCGCATCTGTTCCGATCCCGTGCCGTTGCCGGTACTCCAATATCCTGCGGCATGTGGTTCTGCGGCAAGGGAGAGGTAAATGTTCTGAACCGCCATCGCCGTGGCCGCATCTTCTTCCCAGGCAGGAACCTTGCCACTGAGCTGCACGCCAATGCCCAGCACGTGACTTAATTTCTGAGGATAGCTGAGCAGTTTCGTTTTTTTGTCCTCGCTGAAACTTCCAGATCCTTCCTGTTCATGCCAGGCCACCATTTCGTGCGCCAAATGATGCAGCGCTGTTCCCTGAAACACCGTGAACCGCCAGGGAAACGTTGCCTTATGCGAAGGCGCCTGATGCGCGTGTTCCAAAAGGCGACGAATCAATGCATCGGGGAGTTTTGCTCCGCTGAAATCGGCCAGAAAATGACTCCTGCGCGCGTGGATGATGTGGTCAATGTTTTCCATATTTCTGAAGAAGAGGCTGAAGCACAACCGACACTAAAATCACCGCTGCGCCGGCATAAAACCATAGATTCAGCACTTCATATTCCTTAAACAAAAATGCGGCAAAGAGGATTCCATACACCGGTTCCAGATTCACCGCCAGGTTTGCCGTAAAAGCAGATACATGTTTCAACGCATCGGTTCCAAGGAAAAAGGCCAGGTTGGTGCATACCAAGGCCAACAGTAAATCCCAAACAATGTCCCATCCTGCGGGAATCCAAACGAAGCCGGGAGCCACCAGCCAAGGCAACAGAAGACTGAGAAAGAGAAAGCCTGAACCCAGCTCCAGGGTGGAAACACTCAAGGTACTTTTGTCGCGCAGGTATTTCTTATTCAATACACTGAACAGTGCTGCAAGGAACGCAGAAATAATGCCCACACCCGCCGCAGCCATGAACTGTTCGGCAGCCACGGCTTCGCGCGGCCGTGCCTGATAGATGAGTGCCAATCCGACCAGTACCAACAAGCCCAGCATCAACTCCTGTCTGCGAAACGGCGTGCGAATGATCAAAGGTTCCAGCAAAGCGGCAAAGAAGCTCACCGCGCCAAAGCAACCCAAGGCCAGCGAAATGCTGTTGCCAATTTTGATGCTTCCGTAGAAGGTAACCCAATGCAGTGCAATCAAACAGCCGATGCCTGCGAATACCGCTACATCACGAGCATTCAATCCGCGGAAACCGCGCCATACTGCTGGCATCATCAGGTAAAAGAAGCTGGTGAGCAACATGCGGTGCCACACCAGATTAAAACTCCCATAAGAAATCAGCTTACCCAGTACTGCGGTAAAACCCCAAAGCAATACGGCCAAGTGCAGGCGCAGCAGGGCTGTTTTAAGCGATTGCGACACGGGGCAAAGGTAGCCGCAATAAAAAAAGAAAGCCGGCTATTCGCCGGCTCTCGTTCCATACAGATTTGAATAACCCCTATCAGTCGGTATAATCTCCGTCTTTGGGCTTGAGGTCGCGGATGAGGATGCGGATAAAGTCAATCAACACCCAAATACCGAAACCTCCCAGGGTAAGCAGCTGCACTACGCCCTGCCAGGTATAGCCGAGGTAAAAGCGATGGATGCCTAAAGCGCCTAAAAAGAAGCACAACAGCACAGCCACCAGCCAGCTTTTGCCACTGGCGGCTTCAGACTGTGAATCCTTCTGGATTTGTACACTGTTCAACTGTTTTACGCTTTTCGCTGCGGCAGCGGTAACGGCTACAATGCCACGAGCAGATGCAACATGATGCACTTTTGTTGTTGATTTTGAAGAACCTTGAACCGCCTCAACTGCGGGAGTTGAAGATACAACCGGAGCAGTTGCCACAGCAGCAACCATGGCGGGCGTTACTGCTTCTACAGCTACAGCCGCTGGCGCTTCAACTTGCTTTACAGGCGCAGCCTGTTGCGCAGCTACGCGTGCTTCCTGCTTCACTGCAGGTGCTGATTGCTTGTCTTTATTGAACAGGCCAAGTTCTACATTCCAGCCGCCGCTGTGGTAGCGCTTTTGCATGGTGCAGGAAGCCAATGAAGCTGCAGCAAGCAACATCATTCCGATTTTTAGTGAAGTTTTGTTCATGGTTCTTACAATTAGTGAAATGCAATGTTAAAATTTCTTTCCAATAAAAAAAGAACCTTTTGTGAAAGGGCGCTCCCGCAGGCCGTCAGACCTCAGCGCAGCATGTCTTTGTTGGACACCACCCTCAGCGGCTCTTCCGTTTCACTTGCGGCCAGCTGCACCATGGCTTCAGCCACCTGTTCCGGGTAAATACCTTTCCAGGGTTTGGGCAACAGCGGGTTGATGTACCGATACACTGACTTGGCAAACGCTTCTCCCGGCCTGCGTTCGCTCCGTTGACCCAGCAGCAATCCCGGTCGGAAGATACCCAGCCGCGCAAAGCCCATTGCCTTGAGGTCGCGTTCCATCATTCCTTTTACACGGTTGTAGAAAAACATCGAACGTTCATCCGCACCTACTGCTGAAACCACAAACATGGCCTGCGCCCCGGCAGCCTTTGTTTCCCTGGCAAGGTTCAATACATAATCGTGATCTACTTTGGAAAACTGTTCCTTGCTTCCGGCCTTGGCCATGGTGGTTCCCAAACAGCAAAACACTTCATCGCAGGGAATGCGCAGCTGCGCAGGCTGTTCGAAATCTACCACCCGCTGTTCCAGCTTTTCGTGCTCCAGATTCAGCTTTTTCCGCAGCACCAGAATGATTTTTTCATAGTCCGGATGCACAAGCAGTCGTTGCAACAAAGCCTGTCCGATAACACCACTTGCTCCGGCAATCAGTACTTTTTTGTTTGTAACGATCATGATTCAGAATAAAACAAATTCCTTTTTAAACAGCGGCTTTTTGATGGTTTTGTCCGGAATATTGAATCCAAGGCCCCATTCGATATAATCGGCCGTAAACAGGTGCACACGCAAACGATTCATGAGCACCACATGTGGATTCACGTAATATTTAAAACCAACCGCTTCATAATACATCCGCTTGCTGTCTGTTGGCCTGTACAGGTACAAACCGGCATCGGCGATGATGCCCACGCGGCCCACACGGTATTCATGGCCAAACAAAAACGACAGTTCCGACACCGAACCGAAGGAACGGTTTTTTACCGGCCAGGGACCGAATTTGATGTATGGGTAAATTGGGTCGAAATAATAGTTCAGTCCCAGCCTCCACAATCGGCTTTTACTTTGCGGATGATGGTACACCACCTCGCCCATGAACATGGTAAAGTTCCGGCCATCGTCAACAGCGATTTGCCTTCTGCCCGTGCGCACGGAAACACTCCAGAAGCCGCGCAGCCGTGGTGTATCTGCATTGTACCGGGGCCATGGTATTTTATGCTGCGGACCTTCGCCGAGGAACCAGGAAAAACCTACATGCCCGAGCAACATGTTGACACCCCAGTTGGGGAACTTCCAGTTTCCATTGGAGAAATGGGTAATGCCCAGGCCAATATTGGCTTCTGCGTTTGCACCGAGCAATTGCCTGCGGTTGATCAACAATTGCATGAGGCCGTTCAGGTGGGTTCCGTTTGCGCGGTTGCGCAGGTTGTTTTCCAGACTAAACGGGCGGGTAAAATACCCGATTCCGCTGCCACAGCGCAGGGTGGTGGTGCTGCGGCTCCGTTCTTTCAGGTTAAATTCAATAAAGGCCATGGGACTGAACACCGAACCGTTGAGTGTATCGCCCATATTCAGGTAGAGCAGCCCCGCGCCTAGCCTTGGACTCCAGAAATGCCGATCCATGCCGGCATAACCTGTTCCCTTGGCATACCAGGCTGCTTCAAAACCAAAAACATGCTGCTCCTGGCGCTTCATTTCCTCGTGGTGCGGGAACACGAAGCCGCCGTAACTCTGCAGTTGCAGACCCCGTTCATTCTGGGCAGAAACGAATCCTGCGCAGCAGAAAGAGGCCAGGAGCAAGAACAGCCTCATGGTTTAGTCGATGTCAAACCTGATGCCCTGAGCGAGCGGCAGGTTCTTGCTGTAGTTGATGGTATTTGTTTGCCTGCGCATGTAGGCTTTCCAGCTGTCGCTTCCGCTTTCCCTGCCTCCGCCGGTTTCTTTTTCCCCGCCAAATGCGCCGCCAATTTCAGCACCGCTGGTGCCGATGTTCACGTTGGCAATACCACAATCGCTGCCTTGTGCCGAAAGGAACAATTCTGCTTCAGAAATATCGCGGGTGAAGATGGCGCTGCTGAGGCCCTGTTTCACATCGTTCTGCATGGCAATGGCTTCGTGCAGTTCACGGTATTGCATCAAATACAAAATGGGTGCAAAGGTCTCTTCCTGCACAATCTGATAATGATTCTTTGCTTCGCAGATGGCCGGTTCCACATAGCAGCCACTTTCAAACCCTTCACCTTGCAGCACTTTACCGCCATAAATTACGGTACCGCCTTCTTGCTTCAGGTGGATAAGTGCGCGCACATAAGCTTCTACAGCCTGTTTGTCGATGAGCGGGCCGATGTGGTTCTGCTCATCCAGCGGACTGCCGATGCTAAGCTGTGCATACGCCTTTTGCAATCTTGCCTTAAAGGCTTCATACACGGATTCATGGATGATGACACGACGTGTAGTGGTGCAGCGCTGACCTGCGGTTCCCACGGCACCAAAAACCACGGCACGCAGCGCCAAATCAAGGTCGGCATTGGCCGTAATGATGATGGCGTTATTCCCGCCAAGTTCCAGCAGCGATTTGCCCAAGCGTTTTGCCACGGTTTCGCCAACGGCTTTTCCCATGCGGGTGCTTCCGGTGGCAGATACCAGGGCAACCCGCGTATCAGCTGCAAGCGTCTGCCCGATGCGGGCATCGCCATTCACCATGGTAAATATTCCTTCAGGCAGTTCCTGCTCACGAATCACCCTGGAAACAAGGTTCATCACGGCAACAGCGCTCAATGGTGTTTTTTCGCTGGGTTTCCAGATGGTTGCGTTGCCACAAATGGCAGCAATCATGGCGTTCCAGCTCCAAACTGCCACCGGGAAATTAAAGGCAGAAATAACTGCGGTAACACCCAATGGATGCCATTGTTCATACATCCTGTGGCCGGGACGTTCGCTGTGCATGGTCAGGCCATACAACTGGCGGCTCAAGCCAACAGCAAAGTCGCAGATGTCAATCATTTCCTGAACTTCACCCAAGCCTTCCTGAAGGCTTTTGCCCATTTCCAGACTTACCAGCGCACCCAGGGATTGCTTGTGTTCTCTGAACTCGTTGCCGATGAGGCGGATGACCTCTCCCCTCCGGGGTGCCGGAAACTGTTTCCAGGCTTCGGCAGCTTCAACGGCGCGCTTCAATACTGCTTCGTATTCCGTTTCCGTGGCAAAGACCACGCTGCCAATCTTCTTCCCATCCACCGGGCTCATGATGTCGCGTTCTATAGAACCTACAGCCGTAATCCAGTTGGTACCGGTGCAGGCACTTTCCGCCCGGGCCGGCACATGCAGGCTCTTCAGGATTTGTTCAGATTTGATTTTACTTGACATGCTGTGCAAAGTTCCGAAAAAGGGCGCACAAATCAGATTTTAACTTACAGACTTACGCTACCATCACAAACAAAAAAAGCCCCGGAACTTCCGGGGCTTTTTCAACAATTCGCGAAAATTTTATCAGTACTTGATCACACGGTGTCTGATGTTGTTCACACCGTCGGTGAAGCTTACCATGTACATGCCGGGGCTCAGGTTGCTCATATCTACGGATTTTACTTCCGCAGCGTTGAACATTCCCAGCATTTTACCGCTCATGTCGCTCAGGGTAACTACACCTTTATCGGCATTTTGCATCTGGAGGTTCAACACGCCCTGCACCGGATTGGGGTACACGTTGAAGCGAACCGCCTGTTTCAGTTCAGGCATTGGAGTTTCAACACCTGCTTTTACCGTTGATACTTCCATACCGCTGATGCCTTCGCGGGCAATAGCCATAGGTGCAGGCACATCACGGCCGTGACTAAACAACATGTAGGTTTTGGTGATATCCACGTTGTTGCTCAGAATCATGTTGTCGGAGCTGTAGTAGGTTCCACCCTGATTGTACCAGGGTGCGCTTCCTTCGGCCTGCGCTGCAATGCGCACTTCTGTATTGTCCCAGGATGCAGGCTTGCCGGTGAGGAACACCTTCACTTTATAGTTGGTGCTGCCACTCACGTGGTCTATACGCCACAAATCTGTGCTACTCACTTCGTCGATAGGTGCATCGGCGGCATCACCTGATTTGGCGTTTGATGCGGTATAAGTAATTTCAAATTCATTATTGCCTGCGCCGCTGAAACCTATGGGGCGATAATTACCGCCGGCACCAACCGGCACATTACCTGTGGTATTGGCACCGGTATTCCAGCTGCCGCCATTCAGAATACGCACCGGGCCGCTGATGTATGAATTGGCATTCCCACCACGGATGAAATCGGGGCGTGTGATGGTCAGTTTATTGGTTGAAGTGGTATTCAGGATACCGGAAGTGAAGGTTACATCGCGCACCTCCATGGCAGCGTTCAGAGTTACCGAACCGCTGTCTTTGATGAACGTGATGGTATTGCCATAAGCACCTTTTGCAGCGTTGCTCAGGGTGATTGTTTGGTTACTGCCACCCACAATCCATACACGATCAGGGAATCTGCTGCCTGTATTTGCCTGGGTTTGCTTTACATCGAGGTTTCCTGCGAGGAACAACTGAACGTTGCCCAGGTAAGCACCAGAAGTATCATCGGTAGTCATGTTGCCACGAACATACAGGCGATCCTGCGTTGCGTTCCAGGTTAAGGCAGCCGGAGTTCCGGAGCTAGCGCCGCTGGTGCGCAAAATCAGGTTGTTCAGGTAAATGGTATCCTGGTTGTGGGAGAAGCTGGCTTTGTTGCCTTTGCCATCAAGCACCACCGTGCTGTTCTGGGCATTGAATGAATTGGTATTGTTGAAGTTCCAGCAACCATTGAAATACAAGGTGTCATCGTCTGGAGCAATCAGTCTGCCACCACTGCGTACCACCAGACCGGTAGGCACAGCATTGGCGGTGATGCGGCAATTTCTGGTTCCGTCGAAGGCAAGAATACCCTGGGTAATGTCCACATAATTCTTTACAGTTCCAATATGTTGTACCTTTCCGGTTACGGTTACGGTCTTTGAGCTGCTGGATTTGTTGATTTTGATGTTATACATGCCGTGCATGGAGCCGTTGGACACAAACTTGCTGTTCAAATCACCGGTCATCAGGATGTACACACCACCTTGTTCACCGGGGATGCCATTAATGCCAAAGCCATTGGTGCTGAGGTTGTTGGACATGGTTGAATCAACCACCAATGAGTCTCTAACTTCCAGGTATTCGCTGGTATTCCAGTTTTCAAGGCTTACCTCTCTGATGTGCAGTTTATTGTGGATGATCCAACGCTCGTTGGTTGTCCAAGGCGTAATCAATTTGCCTGGAACGGTTACATCACCGGCGTTGTCCAATCTTTTATTGAATTCAACGTTCCAGAATTCGCGAATCTTTCCGGTAGTACCTGCGGTATTGATCATGTTTCTGCCGGTATCAATGAAGCGAATCAGGCCTTTGTTATGGGTAAATGAAGCCAGTTCAGCCATGAAAAAGTCGCCACGGATGTCAATACGGCAATTGTTGTTTGTAGACCAGCCGGTAGGACCTTCAAGGCGCGCATAGTTGTTCAATACCACGTGCTTCAGGTCCGCGATGCCATTGGGCATGATGTTTACTTTACTGTTACCCTGAGCAATCCGCCTTTTCACTGTGAGGTATCGCACCGTCATCTGTGAATTGAATCCCAGCGAAACAGAGTCAGCAATGACCGTGGAATTATTTACATCTCTGGTTTCTACACTGCCACCTGTAAGCACCAAATTACGACAGGTTAAGGTATGATTTGCATCGAACCTGATCTTTCCTACCTGTCCGCTTTGGGCATGAACATTGATGTCACGGACGGTAACATTTGCATCAACATAAACAATCCCATTCTGAACCTTTACGTTGTCGTCACAATCCGGAACACCACTTGGAGTCCAGTGGTTGGCGTTATTCCATACCCGGTTGGCATACGTAGTGCCACTGGGTGTAAAAACCTTCAGGGTATTCACCCCGTCTCCGCATTGGGCATAGACCCCGGAGGCTAATCCGGCGATGCCCGAAAGGAGTAAAAGTAATTTTTTCATGTTGTGCGATTTGTTGATTTCAAGGCAAAGCTAAGACTTATCCACAAGAATTCACAAATAAACTATTCCAGCTACAGCGAGGGTTCTTAGCCATTTATACTGTTTTTACACAAATTTAATCAGCGCTTAAACCGCCGATGCGCGCTCGAGGCAAATGACCTTACCATGACATTAAAACATGGATTTCAGCTTGGCTGTTTATCGCAACATCAACGGCGCATCACCAAAAAAATGGCGACAAAGCACATCAACAAGCCAACAATTATGTTCCAACCAAATGGTTCATGATACACCAAACCCCAGCCTACGGAAACAATGGGTATCACGAAGGTGTTGGCGCTGGCAAAAAGTGCGGTGGTGCGTTGCACAAGGATGTTGAAGATGATGAGCGACAATGCAGATCCTACAATGCCCAGAATGGCCATATACCCCAAAGATGTCCAGGCCTGCGGGCCGAACTGTTCAAAACGCGCCCCGGGGTTGCTCATAAAAAATACCGGCAATGCGCATAGAGCCATAAATGCCAGCGGATAAGCGCTCACCACAAACGGATTCAAATGGCTAAGCCGCTGTTTGATGATGTTGACATTGATGCCGTAAAGCATGGTTGCCACGATGGCCAAAACACCACCCAGCGGATTCATGATTTTCTCATCCTTCATGAAGTATCCGGGAAGCAGCAAAACCGCCGCGCCGGTCAATCCGAAGAACACACCCCAGATGTGCCGCTTCAAAATGCCCACACCAAAAAACCAGAACCCGAACAACAGCGTAAACAGCGGCGTGAGGCTGTTCAAAACCCCGCTGATGCCCGATGGAATCATGGTTCCGGCGGTGGCAAACAGAAATGCAGGAATGCCGTTACCTATGAGTCCGGAAAGGAACAGAAACTTCAAACCATTGCGATCTACTTCTTTGCGAAAAAACCAAACCACTGGAAGCATAAAGAAACCTGCAAACATGAGCCGCAGGGAAGCCACCTGGATAGGGGTAAACGCTTTTAGTCCGAGGAAGATGAGTATGAACGAAGATCCCCACACCAGTCCGAGTACCAAAACGATGACCAGGGGAAGTAAACGGTGTTGCACAGGCCGGCAAAGGTAACGCGGCAAGTCGCATGATAAGCGGCCATAAACAAAGAAGGGGCTATACGCCCCCTCCAAGTGTTATGATGCTTAATTTCCTTACGAACAACCCAGGCTGTTTCCGCAGTTCAGGCACTTGTAACAGGTGCCGCTGCGCACGGTGATGTGTCCGCATACATTGCAGGCAGGTGCATCGCTTTGCATTTCGCGCATGTGGTCCTGCATGTCTTTCACCCTTGGCTGGTAGGCGCTGGTTTCGGCCACCGGCTGTGGTTCGTAATGAATCACCGCTTCCGGCTCTGGGCTGCCGCTGTTTTCGGCAATGGCGTTGAGGGTTTCGTGGCCGCTTTCGATCATGTCCTGAGGCTTCACCTGCACCAAATCTTCCCTTTGCAGGTATTCAAAACGCGCAGGCAGCTGCTGGCGGAGAATTTGTTCCAATGGTTCGAGGGAAAAGAGCCCGTCTCTGCGCCAGAGGAAGTTGCGCCAACCGAAATAGCGGCTCTTGCGCATCCATTCGAAAGCATCTTTCCAATTCACCCCGGCTGCGATGAATGCCCCGGCAATGGCACCGGCCGAGGTTCCTGATACGGCGCGAACCGGAACTCCGCGTTCCTGCAAAGCCCGCCACACGCCGACATGCGCAAATCCCCGCGCTCCACCTCCGCTCAATACGAGGGCAATGCCTGCCTGCATCGGTATGTTGTGCCCGGTCTGGGTCACAAGTAAAACTGATCGATCAGTTGCCGCACGATTTCCTTTTCATCGTTGCCGGGAATGGTGGTGATGCGGAAGGTGCGTTGGTCTTTGGTACAGTATACTTCCCATTCGTGGCCGCTCAGCTTTTCGTTCACCGCCCTTGCCACGAGGGTTCCGTCGGTCATGCGCAGCGTGATTTCATCATAAATCTTGTATTCGATGGTGATTTTCTGGCGGTGCACGGTACCGATTTTCTTGAAATCCTGAATGATATCGGTGGCAATGACCGACACCGGCGCGTTGCGTTTCCGCTCCACAAGTCCGCGGGTCGTGCTGTTTTCCGGTGCGGGCGGATTGCTGAAGTTGCCCGCTTTGGCCTGCATGAACTTTTCGAGGTTGGGAAGGATGATGCCGCTGTCGCCCATCAGTTCGAAATCACCAACGCGATCGTCCGGCGGATCGAGGAAGCCGGTATAGGCCGTTTCAAAGCGGCGCTGTTTGCCGGCTTCGGTAACCACCCACACCCAGTAATACACGGTTTTCCCCAGGTTATTGGTGCTGCCCCGGGCAATGAGTATGCACTCTGAACTGTCGCTGAAACGCCGCACGGAAAAGTTATCCGAACCCAGCAGCGAACGGCTCATGGGTTTGAACAGGCAGACGGCCTTGCCGTTTTTGTACAGTGTATCGAGGCTCACGAGCGTCGAGCCGAGGGCTTTACTCCGGGCTATTTTCTCCTGGTGCACACGCTGTTGCACTTTCTCTTTTTGGGTGCGCAGATCGGCCTGGGCGTTGAGACTCAAGGCGGAGGCGACAGACAGGACAAACGTAAATAGCTGTTTCATGCGGGGTGTTTGGGATTGCCATGCAAAAACGGGCTAAACGCTGCTGATTGACCAAAATCAGCATGAATCATATGGATGTGCTTCCGAATAAAATACGATTGCAGTGTTGTTGCCATGAACATCAAAAATGATCCGTCATGCACATTCTCTTCAATTCCAAAGGATGAAACTCATACCCCCTGTCACAGTGAAACTTTCGTAGTTATTCCTCGAACCAAAGGGATACACATAGCCCGCAGCGGCATAGGCCTGAACCTTTCTGTTGGCAACGAAGTACAAACCGGCCGAAGGAATATTCACTACGGCACCTTTCAACTGATCGCTGTGGAAATACCCGATCTCGTGGCCGAAGTAGGGAACCAGGTACTGGCGCTTCAACTTGCTTTCAAACGACAGGCGAAATCCGAAACCGGTGTAGTAAAGTTTAAACTGCTTGTCACTGCCGGAAAGAAAAATTCCCAGCCGACCGTACACATTGACATAAGCCGGGCTTGCGCGTTTGAATCCCGACCGGTAGCGCGAATACAGGGTCAGTTCCGGTGAAAATCCGCTGAGCAGGCTATTGGTATCCGCGTTAACGCGCCGGAATACGTTGTACGACAAGCCTGGCACGAACTGATTCTCCCAATTGGTCTTAAGGTTGCGGCGTGCTGCCTCAACCGGCCCTTGCTCGCTTGCAGTGTTGGCAAAAAAATCGTTCTTATCGGTGAAAATCACAACCTGGATATTGCAAGGATACCTGGCCAGGTTCCGCGCTTTCTCCAGGTCCATTTGTTTTTCTGATATCATACCCACCAGCCGCAGCACGCGTTCGGAACTGTTGCGGTAAGCCGGATGCAGGGGATGCAAGGTGTCGAGCAAGGCGGCCAGCCCGTCTTTTTCCCTGCGGTAGAAGCGCAGTTCTTCCTGCATGCGGTTGGTATCGCTGAACTGAACGGTGCGCCTGGTTTCGGTTAGTTCAAGGATGCCGGGTATGGCTCCGAGCTTTGTTTTCAGCGCATACACATCTTCGACGGATACAGCAGTATTCAGTTCCAGTCTTTTGGCTGTGTGCGCATATCGACCGTGCGACAGTTCACTTTTGATGGCGGCACTCCGAAAGGTGCGGATGGCCTGCATCACCTTCGCGTGAACGGTATCAAAGTCTTTTCCTGCATTGTATTCCACAAGCAGGTTGGGCACTTCGGCAAAGGTTCCGCTGGCGCGAAACGGGCGTGAATCGTATACCGGATATCCGGTGCCGGAGCCGGTACCGCCCCCGCTGCTGATTCTTTCCTGCTGGCAGCGCCCTGCAAAGGCACTGTGTCCGGATACCAGGAGCAGGAGCAGCAAAAGCCGGGCTGCGGATTTTAGTGATTGGGCCGGGGGCATGGGTTCAAAGATAGCTTATGGGGCGGGCTGGATTGTAGGAGGATAGACGCCTGAAAGAAACCCTCTGAGCGGAGTTTTCAGAATGGAGTCTGCGAGCGCTTACTGGTCTGGCTTCTTTGCCGTGTTATCGCCACCCGCGCAGAATCCGAATCGATCGGCCAGAAACCAACGAGCAGCAACGCGGTTACCGCCAAAATCTGCGCGTTCATAATAATTCCGGTAACCCCAAGCCACATTTGGAAACAATGCAACGTCTAACTGACAAACAACCATGAATCTCCTGAAGAAAGTCATCAAACCCATCCTACTCCTGCACCTGATGGGTTCAGCCCTGCAGGCAGGCGCGCAATGTTATCCGGCATTTGGCAAATTTACCACGCCTCCAGCCTTAAAAATAGGCTATACCCCTTTCTACAACAACGGATCAGAAGGCTTATTTCAAGTGAAAAGTTTGCCTGAATATGGGACCCGAGGTCCTGAAATGCGGCATATCTGGAATGGGAGCAATTGGGACACCATTTCGGTGCCATTGAATACCTACACATATAGCAGTGACCCGGTTCAGGTATATAATAGAAAAATCTACCTTGGCTGCAAAGAGAGAGTGTTCCGTGGTGCGGCAGCTTCAGCTGGAAAATGCTTCGCTCTTCTCCGATACGATAAAGGTATCTGGGACACTATATCCGGTGCAATGCTTGATACCGGGCTTTTTGTTAATGCCGAGGCAAAATTTGTATCGAACAATCAGGGTATATACTTGTACCTGGATTTCACATTCAAGGATAGTGCCTTGGTGTTTCATTATTCTGATAGCACCCGGAAATTTACACAGATCGTACGCGGAAAACCAACACGCTCAAATTTTAGTTCTTCGACGAACCGCATATACGCTGCCCCAAATCGCATTCTCTTGGCCATGCGGCAGATAAATGGCCAAAATACTACAGGATTTGGCTATATTGACTCATCAGGTATACACCTCGTAAACGACAGCAATTTCAATACCAAGCTAGATTATAGAATTGATGCTAAGAATGGTGATATCTATGCCATGGAACGTAAAGATAATCCAGAAATAAGAATTTATACCAATAAGTTGCTGAAACGTTACAAGACCAAATTAGATTCAAAAAACCAGGTAACCAACAATATTCATGTTAGAGATGGTGTAATTATTTGGCTGAGGCCTGAGTCCAATGCCTCTCTTATCCATTATCAGATTCTTTGTCCGGGCGAGAGCAGATGGAAAATCATTACTGAGACAGGAACAAACGAAAAACTCATCAGATCCAATATACACGGGATCTTTCTTGTAGACTTCCGCTGGCCAAATGCAACAATTTACACGCTCGACAACGGCGCCATGCTCACCGGTTCCGTGTATATTGACAATGACAGCAACTGTAATAAAGACAGTTTTGACATGCCGATAAAATACCGCACTATATCCCTGAAAGGGAAAAACGGCTCTTACTTTGCTTTATTGGACAGCAACGGCCAATACGAAACCTATTTAATGCCCGACAGCCTGGAAATTTCAGATAGTCGTCCACTTTCATCCTGCGCCAAGACGAAAATTGTTATAAGTAAAACCGGAACGGCGTATTCCTTTGATATGCCCGTCAAAAAACCCGTTCATCATGACCTGGCTGTGTATAATTACAATTTTACCCGGCTTCGCTGGAATGACTACCCCTATTTCCAGTTCGAAGTGGAAAATCTGGGTATGCCCGCCGACTCAGCCCATTTTACCATTCAAATCGACCCCAAACTTAAAATCATTTCCAAAGACAAATCCATCGACAGCATACGCAACAACACAGCCTACGGAAAGCTGTACAATCTGGGGTACTACGACCTCAGAAAAATCGGGCTCAGGGTATGGATTGACACAGCAACCACCAAACCCGACAGCATTGTATGTCACAAACTTGAAGCGTTCCTTTACGTTCCTGAGAAAGACTCGACAAACAACCGAATCGGCCATTGCAGGAAAGTGGTGTACAGCTACGACCCCAACCAGAAAACGGTAGACAAGGAAATCCTGAGCCCGGGGCAGAAACCGAGACTCACCTACCGCATCGACTTCCAGAACGAGGGCGGAGATGATGCCATAGATGTGCGCATCAGCGATACGCTGTCCCATAGGCTGAATCCTGAAAGCATACGGATCCTTTCAGCCAGTCACCCCTATACAAGCGCCTACCTTAACCGCGAACTCAGTTTTACGTTCCGCAACATACATCTCAAACCAAAGAAAGAAGATGAAATACTCAGCCGGGGTTATGTAATCTTCTCCATTGAAACCATGAACAACATGAACATAGGCGATTCCATCACCAACAAAGCCAATATCTATTTTGACCTCAACAAGCCCGTGATCACCGCCGATGCCGTCAGCCGGGTGCCTGCAAATCAGAACAACAGCGCCAAATCACCTGCAAGGGCCATGGAAACCCGGCTCTACCCGAACCCCGCTACCGGACAGGTAAACATCATAATTCCAGGATATGCCGGCCAGGTTGAAGCCGGTTTTTATACCAGTGACGGCAAACTGCTGTTCCGGCAAAGCGGGAATCAGGGACAAATATTCAACATCAGCCAACTGAGCTCCGGGTTATATTTTGTGCGGGTCAGCCAGCTGGCGAATGGAAATTACAGCACCCTTAAGCTCCTGGTTGAATAGACTCGGGAGCACGTAGTCTGGTGTTTTATTCGGAAACGAACAAGGGGAGCGAACACTCCCCTTTTCGTTGTATTACCCGGAACCAGCTTATCTCCGGAGCTCGAATCACCCAGGCAGGCTGCACCCTATGGCCCTTGCGCCTGAAAAATCGGCCACAGACGAATAAAGAACCAGGAAACTATGCTTTTGTGCGAAGGGTTGTTGGATAAGCCTGCAGGATTAACATTGAATACGGTATAAAACAGCCGCGTAAACAAGAAATCCCGCCCGCAAGGCGGGATTTCTTTATCAATTCCGGTGTTCAAACCGGGTGATGCTATTGCTTACGAACAGCCCAGGCTGTTTCCGCAGTTCAGGCACTTGTAACAGGTGCCGCTGCGCACGGTGATGTGTCCGCATACATTGCAGGCAGGTGCATCGCTTTGCATCTCGCGCATGTGGTCCTGCATGTCTTTCACCCTTGGCTGGTAGGCGCTGGTTTCGGCCATCGGCTGTGGTTCGTAATGGATTACCGATTCGGGTTCTGGGCTGCCGCTGTTTTCGGCAATGGCGTTGAGGGTTTCGTGGCCGCTTTCGATCATGTCCTGAGGCTTCACCTGCACCAAATCTTCCCTTTGCAAGTATTCAAAACCGAGCAGGCGGAAGATGTAATCCACGATGGACGTTGCATTCTTCACGTTTGGATGCCCTTCGACCATTCCGGAAGGCTCAAAGCGTGTGAAGGCAAACTTGTTCACGAACTCTTCCAGCGGCACACCGTATTGCAGGCCAATGGATACCGCAATTGCGAAACAGTTCATCAGTGAACGGAAACTGGCACCTTCCTTGTGCATATCGACAAAGATTTCGCCAAGGGTTCCGTCGCCGTATTCGCCGGTGCGCACAAAGATGGTTTGTCCGCCTACTTTGCCTTTTTGTGTGAAACCTTTGCGCTTGTTGGGCAGCTTCTTGCGCTCCACGATGTTGGAAAGCTGACGCTTGAATTTGGTATCAGGACTTTCGTTCAAGATGCGCTTGGCAGCTTCGAGTACAATTTCAGGCGTGAGTTCTTCGGGAATCAGGTTGCGCAGCGGGCGGGTTTCGGCCTCGGGCTGTGTCGCTGATTCTTCGGTTTTCTCTTCGGTTTTGGTTTCGCTCTTGTTGCTCAGTGGCTGGCTCAGCTTACATCCGTCGCGGTAAAGGGCGTTGGCTTTCAGTCCGAGCTTCCAGCTCATTTCGTAACAGTTCTTGATGTCATCAACGCTGGCTTCGTTGGGCAGGTTGATGGTTTTGCTGATGGCTCCGCTGATGAAAGGCTGCGCGGCGGCCATCATGCGGATGTGGGCATGCGCGTGGATGTAGCGTGTTCCGATTTCACCGCACTTGTTTGCGCAGTCAAATACAGGATAATGCTCTGGTTTCAGGTGTGGCGCACCTTCGATGGTCATGGTTCCACCAACAAACACGTTACATGTCTCAATCTGCTCCCTGCTGAAGCCCATGGCTCCGAGCATATTGAACATGGGGTTGTTGTATTGCTCAGGCGTGAATCCACAGCGCTTCATGCAATCTTCGCCCAGGGTAAACTGATTGAAGCAGAAACTGATTTCAAAAGCAGAAGGCGCAGCGGCTTCCAGGCGCTCCAGGTCTTCATCGTTGAATCCTTTGAGGCGCAGGCTTTCGTGGTTGATGTGGGGCGCGCCCAGGAAGGTGGCGTGTCCTTTGGCATAATTCACAATATCATGCACTTGCTCCGGAGTGTATTCCAGATTTACCAGCGACTGAGGAATAGACTGGTTGATGATTTTAAAGTAGCCGCCTCCGCTGAGTTTTTTGTACTTCACCAGTGCAAAGTCGGGCTCGATACCGGTGGTATCGCAATCCATCAGCAAACCAATGGTTCCGGTAGGGGCGATTACGGTTGCCTGTGCGTTGCGGTATCCGTATTTCTCGCCCAGCTGCAGGGCTTTGTCCCAGGCGTTGCAGGCTGATTTCAGGAGGTAATCCGGACAGTATTTCTCGTCGATACACATCGGTGCGACGCCCAAACCCTCGAAATTCAATGGTGAGTTGTAGGCCGCGTAACGGTGGTTGCGGATTACGCGCAGCATGTGCTTCTTGTTCTTCTCATACATGCGGAATGGGCCCTTTACGGCAGCCATTTCTGCTGAAGTAGCATAGGAAATGCCGGTGAGGATGGCGGTAATGCTTCCGCAGAGCGCCAGCGCTTCGTTGCTGTCGTAAGGAATGCCAGCCACCATCAACATGCTACCCAGGTTGGCATAGCCGAGACCCAGGGTGCGGTAATCGTAGCTGAGCTGAGCCACTTCTTTACTTGGGAACTGCGCCATCAGCACACTGATTTCGAGCACCACAGTCCAGAGGCGTGCGGCGTATTCAAAATCGTTAACCTTAAAGGTATTGTCGTTGGTATCGAAAAATTTCCTCAGGTTTAGCGACGCCAGGTTGCAGGCCGTGTTGTCCAGGAACATGTATTCGCTGCAGGGGTTGGACGCATTGATGCGACCACCTTCAGGGCAGGTATGCCATTCGTTGATGGTATCGTCGTACTGCACGCCGGGATCGGCGCAGGACCAGGCAGCTTCGTTCACCGCGTCCCAAACCTCAGAAGCCGGTTTTGTTTTCATCACGCTGCCGTCGCCTCGCGCAGTGAATTCCCAGTCTTCACCTTTTTGCAATTTTTCGAAGAAGCGATTGGGGATACGCAAAGAGTTATTGGAGTTTTGACCGGAAACGGTAGCATAGGCCTCACCTTCGTAGTCATTGCTGTAGCCGGCGGCAATCAGGGCGGCTACTTTGCGTTCTTCTTCCTGTTTCCACTTGATAAACTCCATGGCTTCCGGATGGTCCAGATCCAGACACACCATTTTAGCGGCGCGGCGGGTAGTTCCTCCTGATTTGATGGCACCTGCAGCGCGATCCCCGATTTTGAGGAAACTCATGAGGCCGGAAGAAGTTCCGCCGCCGCTCAGTTTTTCACCGGCTCCGCGGATGCGGCTGAAGTTGGTTCCCACACCGGAACCGTATTTGAAGATGCGCGCTTCGCGCACCCACAGATCCATGATTCCACCGTCGTTCACCAAGTCATCATCCACAGAAAGGATGAAGCAGGCATGCGGCTGTGGGCGCTCATAGGCAGAAGTTGATTTGCTGAGCTTTTCGGTTTCGGGATCCACGTAGTAGTGGCCCTGGGCCTTTCCGGTGATGCCGTAGCTGCTGTACAAACCGGTATTGAACCACTGAGGAGAATTGGGCGCGCATTCCTGGTTGAGCATGGAATAAACCAGCTCATCATAAAACACATCTGCATCTTTCTCGGTGGCGAAATATCCATATTTCAAGCCCCATTCGCGCCAGCAGTTGGCCAAACGATGTACGACCTGTTTCGCGCTGGTTTCACGACCCAAAGAACCATCCGGCTGAGGAACACCTGCCTTGCGGAAGTATTTCTGTGCCATGATGTCGGTGGCCACCTGGCTCCAACCCTTTGGAATTTCCACGTTGTTCAATTCAAATACCACGGTTCCGTCCGGCTTTTTAATGACCGAACTCCGCATTTCGTATTCAAACATGTTGAACGGAGAAACCGTTCCATTGGTGTTTTTGCGCTCAAAAACGAGTCCGCCGGTGTTCACTGTATAGTCGTTCATACTTCCTTTATTTTTTTAACTCTGGGTAGAAAAATGTAATTTTTGATGAATGGGTTCTTCAAAACTAAATGGGTTCAGATTTACCCCATTCGGCACTTTTCCACACAAAACTCAAACCCCTTTATTGCGGTGCGTCACGGCTTTGTTGATAACAATTTAGTGACAAAAAAAGAGGAAAAAAACAGGTGCAGGCATGGTTTTATCCTTACTTTGCCATATACATGAGCATCAAGCCTTTAGCTCTTCT
Source organism: Bacteroidota bacterium (assembly GCA_041170785.1). Taxonomy (GTDB): domain Bacteria; phylum Bacteroidota; class Bacteroidia; order NS11-12g; family UBA955; genus REEB481. The sequence continues at coordinate 20,960 of JBEDND010000247.1, forward strand.
GGAAGCGGCACAATACCAACAGCGAAGGCTGCTGGCGGTACTTTTTGACCCCGACGACGATGAAGCCCATGTCACTGAACTTGCAGCCCGCTGTGAGTCATACGGTGTGGACCTGATCTTGGTTGGAGGCAGCCTGTTGACGCGTGGAAATACGGATGCTTGTCTGCAGGTGATTAGAAAATCATACAGTGGTCCGGTGGTGTTGTTTCCCGGTGATGAAATCCAGGTAGCCTCAGGAGCCGATGGCATCCTGTTGCTTTCCCTTATTTCAGGCAGAAACGCGGATTACCTGATTGGCAAACACGTTGCAGCCGCACCTTTTATCCTACACGCCGGACTCACCTGCCTTCCAACCGGTTATCTGCTCATCGACGGAGGACGAACCACCGCAGCTCATTACATGAGTCAAACCATGCCCATTCCTGCCGACAAAGCGGAAATTGCCGCCACAACAGCATTGGCCGGACAGCAATTGGGGCTGAAGTATATGTATCTGGATGCCGGCAGTGGCGCTGCCACACCGGTACCTGTCGAAATGATCCGGGCGGTGCGTACAGCGATTACCTGTCCGATTTTTGTAGGTGGCGGCATCCGCAATGAAGCTACGGCAATCGCTGCCTGGGATGCCGGTGCAAACATTGTTGTGGTTGGAAATGGCCTTGCTGCCGACGCTACATTGCTGGATCGCATCTGCACGGCTAAAAATAACTCCTGATCAATCTGACATGCCTATGTCTACCTACTATCTGAAAACAAGCCTGACGCGCGCTGCGCTCACAGAAAAGTTCCGTCAACACACCCTGCTCGAAATCAAACATCCCAACAACAACCCACAAACGGAGAAATACTTCAGCGGCACCGTATCGGAGGAAGAGGCGTGGCTGTGCAGCATCAGGCCGGAGTATAAACTCAGCCCATACCTGCATGTGCGCTTCAGGGGCATCGAACAGGAAATGTACCTGATGTTGGCTCCCCGCATGTACACCAATGCCGCCTTCCCTTTGTTGTTGTTTCTGTTTAGTGGGGCGGCCACCTACCTCTTGTATCGGTTGTTTGCCATTTGGAACATGGAAGCATTCACCATGATGGAATTCTGGGTTTTGGCACCCATCATGATGATACTATTGAGCTTCATTGTGGTACGCGGCATCAACTATCAAAAAAGCCAGGAAACCACACTGGACTTCATGCGGAAATTATGCGACGCAGAAGTCGTAAAAAAAGAAGACGTACCGGTGGTTTTTCTCCTGCGCTGAATCAGGATTGTTTCTTCAGATTCAATAAAGAGAAATCTGTATCTACGCGGCGTATGGTATTGACCAGCCGGCCCAGTCCTTCAATTTCCATCACCACCTCATCACCTTCCTGAAGCCACTGTTCGCGGTAATCCGGGTTATTCAGCTTACCGGTGCCGTTCAGTTCGAGGAAACAACCGGTTCCAACAGTTCCGCTTCCAATCACATCACCTGGAAAAACATCTGCACCATAAGCACAGCGTTCAATGATTTCGGCAAAAGTCCAATCCATTTGTGCCACCGAACCTTCACTTACCTGAATCCCATTTACGAAACCGCGCATGGCCAGCTGATAACTGTTTCCAACATGACCCGGCTTTGGAGCCACTTTATAAGGTTCCAGTTCGTCGGGCGTAACCAGCCAGGGACCAATCACGGTGGTAAAATCCTTTCCTTTTGCCGGACCGAGATTCAGCAGCATCTCTTCCATTTGCAGGCGACGGGCGCTCATGTCGTTCATCACCATATAACCGGCAATGTATTCATCGGCTTCATCGGCACGGATGTTTCGGCCTTTTTTGCCAATCACCACCGCAGCTTCCAGCTCAAAATCCAACTTTTCAAAATGATCGGGCATGCACCAAATATCACCCGGGCCCTGAACGGCATTGTGGTTGGTGAAATAGAAGATGGGATACTGGTCAAACTCGGGAATCATCGGCACGCCGCGGTTGCGACGGGCAGCTTCCACATGCTGGCGAAAAGCATAACCATCGCGACAGCTGGTAGGATGCGGCACCGGCGCGAGCAAATTCTCCTCCCGGTATTCAAGGGCAAACTCTTCATATTTACCCGCAAGGATGGCATCCTGAATCATGCGGGCATGATCGGCATTGCGTTCCCAGTTCTTCAGGAATAAAGACATAGACTCCGGGAGGGTTTTGTCAATGCGGGTTAAAGGATAAATCCTGTTGTTCAGGAACAATCCGGTTTCCTCACCGTTGTGGCTGTTGAAGCTGACCAGTTTCATGTTATGCCTGTTCCAAATGCTTCTTTAAACGCATGATGATGCCAACTTCCATATTGTTCACACCCTTTTCATTAGACGCGTAAATGCTCAGCCAATCGGTAACATAGATAAATTCAAACAGCGCCCAAAGATCGTACTCACCGGTGCTGTAAGAATACACCTTATTATTTTGTTCGGCCAGAACACCCCTCAGAAAATCGAAACGGATGTTGTTCCGCTTGTTCAGGCCACTGTTCAGGAGGATGAAGTTGGTATCTCTATGATCGTAATAACTTTCGATTACGTTGTGATTGGCTTCCGGAAGCACCTGTACAAAAGCTTCGCCTTTGGCATTTTCCTGAATTTGCTGGCAAAAACGCACCGCTGCTGCTTCATAGGCCATATCGCAAACCACCACAAATTTCTGTGCAATGCTTTCTTTAAAGAACGCGAACATGGCTTTGGCCTTCGTTTTCAGTGCCTCTTGTTCGCTTTTCAGTTTTTGACTGATGTGGCGAAGGCTGGAGGACATATCCATGCCGAACAGTTCGCCTAAAATCAGCAGCTGAAAACTGAACCCATACCCTAAAGCCATCCGAGGCTGGTAACCCGTTTCGATTTGGTAACACTTCAGCCCGTCGCGGTGTGCGATTTCCATAAGCGTACCGCCTGCTGCAACACAAATAACCGTACAGCCGCGTCTTTGTGCATCGTCATACATGGCCAGGGTTTCTTCCGTATTTCCGCTGTACGAACACAGAACAACCAGCGTCTTGCCGTTGGCGTAGGCGGGCAGGGCATATTCGCTGAATACCTCCACAGGAATGCTTGCCTCCGATTGAAAAAACAACCTGCTGAGGCGACCACCAATACCTGACCCGCCAAGACCTCCAATCACAACATTCTGGAAGGAAGTAGCAGTGTATCCATGCCCTGAATAATGCTGAAGTGTGTAGTCTATCTG
>JBEDND010000248.1:0-5640 GCA_041170785.1 Bacteroidota bacterium
ATAAACGCACGTGTATTTTGGATGCAAATTGCTCAGTTAGTAACAAAGGAAATGTCATTTTGGATGAAATGCTTGTTTGGGTTGTTGCCTTAAACCGTTCAGGTGGGATGTATCGTTGTTCAATACCACGTGGAATGCTTCATCCCGATATTCCAGAATATACAGACAAACATTGCTGTGGCCGAATTGATCCATCTGTGCCAGCGGACTTCCGGTGAGCAGGGAAAGGAAGCTGCGCATAGCCCTTCCGTGCATGCAGATCAGGATGTTTCGCTCCTCCGTGCGCTCCATGATTTTCTTTAAACCCTGCTGCTGACGTGCAAACAGTTCATTGGGGCTTTCGCCGCCGTGCACACATTGGTCCAAGTGTCCGTTACGCCAAGCCTCCAGCATGTCTGAAAACAACTGACTGCTTTCAGGTGTAGGCGTTGCGCCTTCAATCACACCCCAGTTGATTTCATTCAGTTCCGGAATCACCTCGAAAGGAACTGGCAGCTCAAAAAAATGCTGCACTGTTTGGTGTGTCCGCTTCAACGAGCTGATGTAAATTTTATCGAAAGGGATGTGCCGATAATGGTTAAAAAAAGCACTCGCCTGGGCTTTTCCTGTTTCGTTGAGGTCGGTATCTACACCAGAGCCTTGCACAATGCCCAGTCGGTTGAAGTCTGTTTCGCCGTGGCGAATCAGGTAGATTGTTTTATTGATCGGGTGGGAAGTACTTTGCAGCAACGTGAACAGTATTTTTTTTGAAGCCGCGAATATAACCCCGGAGGCGCTGAACGAACGCTGTGCCCATACCATGAATACGGCCTTGGGTATTCAGTTTACTGAAGTGGGCAACGATTATCTGAAAGCGGTAATGCCCGTATCTGAAGCAAGCATCCAGCCATTGGGTATGCTGAACGGCGGCGCAAGTATGGCGCTCGTAGAGATTGTGGGCAGTATGGCTGCCAATCTTGTGGTTGACCGCAGCCGTTTCGTGTGTTTTGGACTCGACATCAACGGAAATCATGTGCGCCCCGCTTTTAAAGGTCAGGTCGTTTCTGCTACCGCACGTGCGCTGCATCTGGGCAGTACCACGCAGGTTTGGGAAGTGCGGGTTGAAGATGAACGGGAACGGCTGCTCTGCATCGGTAGGATTACCATGGCCGTGCGTCTGTTGGAAGCAAAACCATGAACAAAGCCAGGGTTTGGTATCGAATTCCCGGACGGGAAGTAGCCTACATGCAGGGACAACTGAGCGAAGCCGCTGTGCTGCCGGAAAAAAACTGTTTCCTCATTGCACCCTTCGACCGCTCCGGAACCTGCTGGTTGCTTGAACCGGAAACCGATTCCGCTATTCCTGATCAGGCTTGGTATAATACCTGGAATTATCGTGCATCCACCCATGAAGCAAGTGATCCATATCCCGGCGATGCTTACGTGCATTGGGTGGAACAAGTTCAGGCGCAATTGATTTCAGCAGGGTATGAACCAGCTGCCCGAGCAGAAACAGGCTCTGCGCTGAAAGTGGTCACTTCCAGAAGTGTATTCCGAAGATTGCCACCCGAGCCTGTACGCTGGTTTGAAAGGGCTTGTCGTTTGTATCCAGATGCAATGGTTTACCTGCTCGACGCCGCAGAAACTGGTTGCTGGATTGGCGCTACCCCCGAACAGCTGCTCAGCTGGGAACACGGTCGGGGAAAAACCGTTGCGCTCGCCGGTACCAAAAAGGCTTCACCCGAGGTGACTTTCGGCGAAAAAGAACAGGAAGAGCAAGGATACATCCGCACCTTCATCAAGGAACACCTGCAAAATTTGAATATTCCTTTTCAGGAAGCAGCGATTCGGGAATTACAACAAGGCAACATCCGGCATTTGTGCACGGAGTTTCACTTTGATATTACCACAAATCAGTTGTGTGATTTGGCAACGCAGCTGCACCCAACCCCGGCACTGTGTGGTTATCCGCGGACCGCGGCACTCCGTATTCTTGAAGCTGAACGCACGCAACGGAGGTTTTATGGAGGATTCCTTGGGCCATGGTCGCCGGAACAAGGTTCGCTTTGGGTGAATATACGCTGTGGGGAAGTATTTGCCGATGGCATCAACCTCTATGCCGGAACGGGCATCACGAAAGCATCCGATGCACGCGCCGAGTTCCAGGAAACCGAACACAAACTGCGTGTGCTCGGCGCAGTGTTGTAAGGGTTAAACCTCTGGTTGAGTGCGGGTTTTTCGCCACAAGATGAGGTTGTAATCAACAAATTGTTCAAGGCCCTTGTCGTATTCGGCATTGCCCAGGCTTCCACCGGCTTCGTCCAGTGCTTTGGTGGTGAATTGGCTTTCAAACATTTTCGGACTGACAATGCTGTGCAGGTTCATCACATTCAGCAGTTTGTTCACCACATAACTCAGTTGCACGGCGGGCATGCGTCCACCGCGGCCGGTACTTACGCCACAGGTGGCAAACACTTTATCTTCCCATAAATCCTTGAAGGAACTGGTGCCGAAACGATGGATCAGGTTGATGATTTCTGCACTTGGAAACCAGTTATATTCCGGAGAAAGCAGGAAAATCAGGCTGGAGCGGCTCATCGACGAAGCCACTTCTTCTTGAAAGTTGCTTAGTTGGCCCCTTTGCAAGTCATCTCCATTGTAGAAGGGAATATCGTAAGGTGCAAAGTCAATAACTTTTATTTCTGAAGCCGGGATGTTCGTTTTTTCTTCAAGGATACGTTTGATGGCTTTGGACACGCGCAGTGTGTTGCTGCCGGGTCTGGCCGAGCCGCTGATGATGGTAATCATGAACAGGACTTTAACAAATCCGGTTCGTTTTGGTTTAGCCTTGCCCCAGGATTTGTTTGGTGAAGCGGTATAGATTGAAATCGGGCGCGTTCATTTCCTTGCTCAGTCGTTCCCTGATCTGCGGTACCTGCACCTTTTTGGCCAGCGCTTCCCGAACAAGATGCACTGTTTTTTCCGCCATCAGATCCAGTTGTTTCTCTTTGGAAAGGTTGAGCAGATGATGCTTATTGATGGCTTCTGCCAATGCATCCGCGCCCACATTGCGATGTGCTTCGGTACACAAAACAGGTTTCATCCATTGTTCGGTATGTTGCTGTGCGCTGAGGCGTTTCAGGTGTCCGGCAAAGGCATCGGCGCCTTCGCGGTCGGCTTTGTTCACCACAAAAATATCGGCGATTTCCATCACGCCGCTTTTCATGGTTTGCACCTCGTCGCCGGCTTCCGGAACCATCACCACCACGGTGGTATCAGCAATTCCGGCAATTTCTACTTCACTTTGCCCCACGCCTACGGTTTCAATGATGATCAGGTCGTAGCCTGCATTTTTGATCAGGTCGATGGTTTCGTGGATTTTCGGGGCCAACCCGCCCAAACTGCCTCTGGACGCCATGCTGCGGATGAATACACCCGGTGTAAGATACAGTTCTGACATGCGCAACCGATCGCCCAATAAACTTCCGTAGTTAAAGGGTGAAGTGGGGTCAACGGCAATGATGGCCACCTTTTTGCCTTCAGTCACGAAATTTTGCGTAAGCGCATTTACCAGACTGCTTTTGCCTGCTCCGGGAGGCCCGGTAATTCCCGCCACCGGTATTTCCGGATGGTGCTTCATGGCAAAAAGCAAGGATTCAAAAGGGCCACTGCTGTTTTCTACCAGCGAGATACAGCGTGCCAGGCTTTTGGTATCGCCCTGTTTCAGGCCGGAAATCAATGCCGAGGCATCCATGAATCAGCGTATGGCGAGGTTGATTCGTCCCAAGCGCAAGCCTCCCCAGCCGGCCTGGTTCACCACCACTTCTTTGCCTTCTGCGTTGGTGATCACTTCCGGGGCGGGAAGGAAGGTATGCGTATGTCCGCCAAGGATCACATCGATATTTCTGCTGGCGGCGGCGAGTTTGCGGTCGTCAACTTTTTGGTCGTCGTAGCGGTAGCCAAGGTGACTCAGGCAAATCACCACATCACAACCATGTTCCTTTTTCAACACTTCCGCTTCGCGGTTTGCTGCAGCCACCGGGTCGGTATAAACCACGTTTTTGCACAGCTGCGGCGGAACCAGTCCTTCCAGTTCAATGCCTACGCCAAGCAATCCCACTTTAATGTCGTTCACGGCCACTACGGCAGATGGTTTGATTTTACCGGCAAGGGCCGTGTTGTCGAAACGGTAGTTGGCGTTGAGCATCTGAAATTTGGCGTAGGGCAGCATGTTTGTTAATCCGTCGATGCCATTATCGAAGTCGTGGTTGCCCGGCGTAGAAGCCACATAGCCCATGCTGCTCATCAGTTCATATTCCGACTTTCCGCCAAAACGGTTGAAGTAGGGCGTTCCCTGAAAAATATCTCCGCTGTCCAGAAGGATAACGTTGGCTTCAGCCGCACGCACTTGTTTCACCAGCGTGGCAATTCGAGCAAGCCCACCTTGGTTGGGGAATTTTGGGTCATTGGCCGGAAACGGATCCAGGTGGCTGTGGATGTCGTTGGTGTGCAGGATGACCAGGTTTTTGAGGCTGCCCGCCTGAAGGCTGCGCATCCATCCCGGAGTAAGCAGGAAAGCTCCGCCAAGGGCGCTGCGTCGTATAAAAGTTCTTCTATTCAACATATTCCAGACGGTTAAGGGCAGGAGCTGCGATGCGAAGTCCGCCCGCATGTTGCTGGCGCAGATGTTCAATGAGCGCATCGCGTACTTTGACGTGCAGGTCGTAGCGCTCGAGTGGCTGGCTGAAAAACGACATTTTATCGCCGCCCTGTGCCAGATAATCATTGGTGGCGATGTAGTAATTCTGGCGACTGTCGAAGGGTTTGTTGGCGATGCTGGCTTCTACCCAGGAGCCATCTTTGCGCATCAGCAGGTGCAGGTTGCTGACCGGCTCGCCGCCTTTTTTGGCGATGTAATTTAACAAATCGGCCATCTTTGCTCCGCTGATGCGCAGCACGACCAACTCGTTTTCAAACGGTGCGATGCTGTAAATCTGCCCTACGGTTACCGGTCCTTTGGGCAGTGAAGCGCGAATGCCACCGGCATTGATGATGCAGGCGTGTGTGGGCAGTCCGAAGCTGTCCAGCATCATCGATTGCGCCCTTTGGTACAGGATATCGGCGATCAGATTGCCCAGAGTTCCCTCCGGACGGCGTGAAACCAAACCGGTATCTGCAAATCCGATGATTTCATTCATTTCCGCAGCGATTTGATTTCGATAGGGTGCAATGCGTAAATTTTCCACACTGTCTTGCCGGATCAGGCTGTCGATGCGCGTGTAACCGCCACCGGTAAATCGCACACTCGGCCCACAGGCAGCCAACAGCAGCAAGGAGCTTAACAGCAGATGTATTCGCTTCATTTACTGCAAATTTGGTGAAACCTGATGAACCAAAGGCAAGGAATAATCCCCAGCTTCAGAATACCTGTAAATTCCTTAGCACTTTTTCGGAAATTTGCTGCTTCAACGATTATGGCAAAACGTTTCATCTTAGGCATCATTACGGGCATCCTGTTGCTGAGTGCGGCTCCACAGGCAATGGCTCAATGCAACGAACTCTTCCTCAGTGAATACTGCGAAGGAACCGGAAACAACAAGGCGCTGGAAATTTACAATCCCGGAACAACGGAAGTAGATTTAACCAAATACCGCCTGACCC
>JBEDND010000249.1:0-2682 GCA_041170785.1 Bacteroidota bacterium
ACAATGTCTGAATATTTCACGCTCACCAGCTTCCAGCCAGACCAGTTTACATTGACCTGTAAGTCATATTGGTCTTCGGTATTGGGGTTGAAATTCCCGTCTTTGTTGTCGTCTTCCTTGAACTGAAACAGCACCAGACTCGGATTGGTATTGGGAACCCCGTAAATGAGGCAATTGAAATATACTGCATCGGGGTTGCTGTTTAACGGAAGCACTGCACCGCCATAGGGTGTGGCCGGGATGTCGAGCAGCACGGTAAGCCAATCCCAACTCACTGTTCCGGCCATGTTGAGGTATCTGTTGCCTTGTGGTGCCAGCGAATCCTGTTTGGCAGATAGGTCCATGGATGCCCCGCTTTGCACAAATCTGTTCCAAGTACCATTGATGCCGGTTTCAAAATCGGACAACAGCAATCCCTGATTCTTTTTTACGGAACTGATTTTTATTGGAAGACTGAAGCTGTCGGTGACCCCTTCAATGCGCAGGGTTGCGGTACATGCTTCTTCCGTGAACATGGGGAAATACGTTGTGGAGCCATTCCATTGGCCGGCAGGGGCCGCAATTTCATTGCCCTGTCCGCTGATCACTTTATGAGCCTTTGATGCAGAACCCCGGATATGGATGTGCCACTGAACCGTTTTATTGAACTTCGCGGTGAACGTAACCAACTCTTTATTGCCAAAGGCAACGCTGTCTTTGTTGGCGGCGAAGGGCTGCAGCAGCGCAAATGATTTATTCAGGTCTTCCAGCGAGGGGCCGTCGAAGACTTGTTCCTTGCGGCATCCAGCCAGAGGCAAAAGGAGCAGCAATACAGCGATGGTGTTGAATCTTGATTTTTTCATCTTCAAAAATTCATGTTATAGATGAGGGAAAACTGGTTGATTTGATAATCGGGAGTTCCTTCTGAAGGTTTCTTGTTCACTTGTTGCTGGTAGAAAGCGGTAAAGTAGGTGTTCCCTTCAAAGCGGCAGCGGATGCCACCTGCAAGGAGTTGTTGTTTGTTGCTGTATGAAGTTCTGTTGAGGAAACTCACGCGGGAGTATTCATCGCGCTCTGCAATAAAATCTGTACCTGAGCTTTGTTGTTGCACGAAGCCGAACATCAGGTCTATTTTTTTAAATACTTCCACTTCCGTACCAGCGCTGTACCTCCATCTGGTGAAATTCACCGTTTCAAAGGCAATGCTGCTGCCTCTGTCCACATTTTGGCGTTCTAAGCCGAAGCGCAGTTTTTTTCCTTTGCGGGTTCCGCTGAATTTCGCCAGGTCGAGCAGCACATGGGCTTTGGTTTGCTGGAATGATTTCAGCGCCAGGGTGCCTTGTCCTCGGATTTCGCGCAGCTGGTGGTGTTTTAAGTCCACGCTGAATCCGGAAGGATGTGCATAGCGCATTCCGGCAAAGCCGCCCAGGCGGTTAAAGGTGGCCGTTCCGTAGGGCAGCACGGCATTGAATTCTTGTGCTGTTGGCATGAGTGTACTGCTAACGGATGTGTTATATACCTGATCATTGCTCATCAGTTCCAGCAGTGCCGGTTCCCGCAGGCTGCTGCCATTGGCGTACCTGTTGAACAATCCGCTGGAACTTTGGTAGTTGATGTCTTTACTCTGTGCGCCGATGCTTCGGAAATCAGGGCCAATATTCATGTAACCTGCTTCGAGGCTGAGGTGTTTTTCAGGAAACCTCAGTTTACCGCTTACGTAAATAAAATAATCTTGCAGCGAAGTAAGTCCGGCAGCGTTGCTGAACGCCAATGTGCTGGTCCCGCTTTCCCCTTTAATCAATAATTGACCACCGGCAAGCTTGCCACTATAGGTTAACCCGAAGGTTTGTACCCGATTGTCCAGTCTGTTGGTATCAGCAGCGGTGCCGCGCACGTCGAAAACGGAAAAACCGTTCCAGCTCAGGGCTAAATGTTTGCTTTGCAGCACATCGATGGTGATGCCGCCCATCAGCCGGTCTGGAATATCGGCCAGATTGCTGGCGCGCAAGCGGGTCAGGTAGCCGTTAAAATCGGCTTCTTTTAAATACTTCGAGAACTTTAGGCCGAAATCAGCCTGTAAGCCTTGCAGTCGCCAGGTATTTCGGCTGTAAAAACGTTCGTAGTCCACGATTTGCTGTTGGAGCAGAAACACATCCGGCATGGAATCCGGCCGGTCGGCGTGGTGGTTGTAGAGGGTAAACGGAGTTTGTTTCAGGTTCAGGTCGCCTAATTGATAGCGAACGGCATTGGCAACAATTCCTTTCAGCCAAAGCTGCCGCACGTCAAAGCCCACGCCGGCACCCCAAAATCCTCCATACTGATTGCGGATCCGGAACATCCCCAGGATTTCCGTGTTTTTGTTTGGTCGGATGTTCACCCCAAGATCAATCAGGGCATAGCCGGTGGTGTTACGCAACACCGTTGACGTATCTGGGATACTGTCCAGGGTATTGAGTTTGTTATTGTTTACGGCAGAGCGAGCCGCACCGGTAAAACTCACGGTTTTCTGCGCCTCCAGTTGGTTGGCTAAAACTGTGGCAAGGATGAACAGAGAAAGGTGGAGCTTGCGCATCATCAAAAGAATATTTTTAGTTCCATGCTGGTTTCGTAGCCTTGATAGCGGTCTTTGGCGAAGCTGCTGTCGTAACCTTTCATCCAGCGTTGTCGTACATACAATCCGGCACCCTTGCTCAGTTTGAGGTC
>JBEDND010000250.1:0-3165 GCA_041170785.1 Bacteroidota bacterium
CACCCGCAATTTCATGCAGCGCAAATTTAAGCAGCCAAACCCTGCCTGCTTCATGTTTTTATCCCTGCGCTGCGCTGCAACTGAACATCTTTGTTTTTGGCATAAGGTTTGAGAATTCACCTGTATATGAATAAACTGCTCCCAATCTTATGCTTCGGCTTATTAAGTCTTCATAGCCTTCAGGCGCAGGATGCACTTCCTTCCATGCAGATTAAGGACATGGACGGAAACGTGGTCGATGTGAAATCTCTGGCCGACAGCAATCACCTCACCATCATTTCATTCTGGGCAACCTGGTGCGGTCCCTGCATCAAAGAACTGGATCAGATTCAGCAGGTATATGCCGAATGGCAGGAAAAATATCAGGCACAATTGATTGCCGTTACCGTGGATGACGCCCGCAATACGCGTAAAGTGAAGCCAATGGTCATTGGCAGAGGCTGGACGTACAAAGTGTTGATGGATGAAAATCAGGATCTGGCGCGTGCGCTGAATGTCAATAATCCACCCATGACCTTCCTCATCAACAAGAAAGGTCAGATTGTCTATTCACATCAGGGCTATGTTCCCGGCGCTGAGGATGAATTAGAAAAGAAGCTTCAGGAAGCTGCTGCGCAGCCCTGACATTTTGTTTTCCCTGGTTGTTTTTTGAGGAGGTTACACACGTAGCCTCCTTTTTTTGTGCATGCTGTTTTATGCGCCCTTCGGCGGAAACTTCCTTCATCAAAGCATCACCACCTGATTATCGTAGGCAAGCGCCATACCGGGAGGCAGCGATCTATTTACTTCTTCATGAAATCCAATCTGGTGACTCATGTGCGTAAAAAAAGTTTGCCCGGCACCAATTTCCTGAGCCACGGCAACCGCTTCGCTCAGTGTAAAATGAGAAATATGCGACTCATGACGCAAGGCATTGAGCACCAGCACCTTGCTGCCCCGGGCTTTATCAAGTTCTGCGGGCGCAATGCGGTTGGCATCGGTGATGTAGGTAAAATCACCAATCCGGAAACCAAGCACAGGCAAGCGGTAGTGAAATACTTCAATCGGGATGATGGGACAGCCTTTCACCTCAAATGGGTTCAGGTCAATCAGATTCCAGTTGATTTGTGGAATTCCCGGGTAGGGATTGGGATCGAAGATGTAATCGTACTGACGTTGAAACACATTCAAAACCCGTTCGTGAAGAAATACATCTACCGGTCCATTTTGTAAATAATTGAACGGGCGGATGTCGTCGAGGCCGCCGGTATGGTCGCGGTGTTCATGGGTAAATATCAAACCATCGAGGCGTTGGATTCCAGCGCGCTGCAGCTGATAGCGAAAATCAGGACCGGCATCGATCACCAGGCTCAGTCCATCGACCTCTACATGTACCGAGGCGCGCAAACGCTTGTCTTTGGGATCATCGGAAAGACATACCGGCGAAGTACAACCTATGGGCGGTACGCCTTGTGAAGTTCCGGTGCCAAGGAAGGTGATGCGCATGAAGTACCGCGAAATTAAGGCGCAGTTGTGGAGTTAAGAAGCCCCATCGGCGTAACCCGGAATGGCTTTATTCAACAACTGGTGCAGCATTTTTGCCGTATGGTTCCTGAAGCGCTTGCCCTGATATTCACGCACCCAACGAATACCGGAAACCGCAGAAGTGAGAAACAGTTCATCGCTGGCAATCAAATCATTGGCGGTGATGGGCTGTTCAAAAACATCGTAGCCATAGCTTCTGGCCAGATCCATAACCACCATACGCATCACGCCATCAACACCGTATTCCGACAATGGCGGCGTAATCACCTTATTGCCGTCCACTTTAAAGATATTGGCATTGATGGACTCTGCCACCCTTCCCTGCTCATTGTACAAAACACATTCATGAAATCCACTGCGACGGGCATGCAGTGATGCCATCACATACAACAGCGCTGCATTGGTTTTCAGCATGCTGGTGAAGTTGGAATTCTTGACCAGTTCCCGGTAATCGCCTAAAAGCAAACCTTCCGTTGAAAATGTATAGAAAGGTTCGTCCAGCGAACGTGCTTCTATGAGGTAACAGGCTTGTTCTTCCAAAGGAAGATAAAAACCCTTGCCTTCGCGAAAAACAGTAAGCCGCACCCGGGCATGGCTCAAGGAAGCTGCCTGCAGGGTGCGCTTAATTTCCTGTTCCATACGATGCACTTCAAAGCGGCTATCGAGCACAACACCGAGCAGCATGGCCGATTTACGGATGCGGTGCATGTGGAGGTTAAAATGTAGCAAGTGGCCGGATGACACACGAATGCTCTCAAAAAAACCATCTCCATAACGGTGTACGCGGCTGCTTGCCGGAAACAGCGGTTCGTCATCAGGATGCAGCGTGCCGTTAAAATTGATTTGCATGCTGTTGCAAGTTTACGATTTCAAAGGCATAACGCCGTTCATCGTATGGGCAACTGTGCCTGTTGTTCCTTCAACGCCGGTAGCTGAACACCATAGTTCCTTCGGACATCACCAGCTTTTTGCGGGTAAAGGTATCCAGCCTGAAACTGCGTTCATGATTGTTTGGCAGGTAGCGCAGCACCAGATAAGAACTTGTATCGGCATGGTTCAGCTTCCAAAAGCCATTCCCACTTCGGTTCGCTTTTTTGAGCAGGTAGGCAAAACGCCCGTCTTTGGAAATGATCATGCTGTCGCCGTCGGATACGGGAACCTGTTTTCCGCTGTTGCGGTCATAAACAGCCAGGTAGTTCCAAGTTCCCGTAATCTGCGGAGCGCAGGACGAGACAAACAAAAGAAAGAGGATTGCCTTAATCTTTACGGCGGTTGATTTCATCACGTATTCCTGCCGCTTTGTAGTAATCTTCTTCGCGCAGGGCTTCATCCAACGCTGATTCCAGTTCGGAGGTACTCATGGTTTTCAGATCTTCCACCCAGGTTTTTGGCGTTGCCGGAACATCGGTTTCCTGACTGCGCTGTGGGCCGGCTTCCTCGGTTTCTTCCTCTTCCGGCTCAAAGGCAGCTTCATCCATGATTTCGGATGCCGCATAAATAGGTGCTTCAAACCTCACCGCCAAGGCAATGGCATCGCTGGTACGGCTGTCTATTTCCATCTGCTGGTGTTCAGCGTTGATGCACACCAGATTGGCGTAGAAAACACCTTCGGATAACTTAACGATTCGGACACGTTCAACC
>JBEDND010000251.1:0-11445 GCA_041170785.1 Bacteroidota bacterium
AAACCAACAATGTGACACTTTGTGCTTCATTGATGACCGACGTTGCCGGCCTGAAATCTGATGCTGATTGCACCGTTCCTTCAGGCAAAAGGTTCATGTTGAAAAAAGGATGAAATACATCCATCATGGCGGGCATTGATTTCTTGATGATCATGTTTTTCTTGTTTTGTGATTCCTGAAAATCAAGATTGATTCCAAGCCTAAAATTAAGCCATAGTGGCGCTTTTTAGTGAAGCAATGCTCGTAACTGTGCCATAATGACACTTTTCAAGGTGCTATTCCTTTAATTTTTCGTTGTTCTGGTGTCGGGTTTGGTCGCGCAGGGTTTTCTTTTCAAAATTGCGTTGCAGGGCCGATTCAAGATTCACCCCGGTTTGGTTGGCCAGGCAGCAGAGCACCCAAAGCACATCGGCCATTTCATCGGCCAGATCATGCTTTTCCCCTTCTTTAAAACTTTGCTCGCCATAAGTACGGGCCATGATGCGCGCCAGTTCGCCCACTTCTTCCATCAAAATCGCGGTATTGGTGAGTTCATTAAAATACCGAACGCCGTGGGTTTTAATCCATGCATCAACCTGTTGCTGCGCTTCCTGAACTGTCATAAAACAAAGGTACATATGAACCAAATAGCGCACATGTTATGGATACGTTGAAAAGATACTGAAGTATAGGCTTACTAAATTTTAACTTTGTTCTTTTTGCCACATGAAAGAACCTTTATCCTTTTTAAGTACGTTAAATCAGGCCCAACTTCAGGCCGTGGAAGCCATCGAAGGCCCGGTCATGGTTATTGCCGGCCCGGGCACGGGTAAAACGCAAATCCTGGCTTCGCGGATTGCCAACATCCTGACCCAAACCGATGCGCGCCCGCAAGACATTCTTTGCCTTACCTACACCGATGCGGGCGCGGTAGCTATGAAACGTCGCCTTACTGAATTCATGGGTCAGGAGGCCTATCGCGTAAACATCCACACCTTTCATGCCTTCTGCAATAGGGTGATAATGGAAAATCCGGAAGTATTCGGGCGCAGTGCGCTGAAGGTGATGGACGACCTGGAACGCGAGGAATTAATCATTGAAATGCTTCATGGCCTGCCGCCGGAGTACGTGCTGAAAACCTACAACGAAGACGCTGCGCGCACCCGTCAGGACCTCAAAAGCCTGTTCAGCGTGATGCAAAAGGAACACTTGAGCAGCGCTGATATTCAGATTAAGGCGGCCAACTACCTTCAGCAACTCCCGTATAACAAAGAGTATCTATACAAAAAAACCGGTGAAATCAATGAACGACTGGCTGCGCCACTGAGAAAAGCCTTGGCCAAACTGCAGGCAGGGGCTGTTTTGTTCGATGAATACAACCGCATCAAAAACGAACGAGGACTTTATGAATATGAAGACATGCAACGTTGGGTGGTGCAGCATTTTTCAACGAATGAATCATTACTGGCGCGATACCAGGAGCAGTTTCTATACGTACTGGTAGATGAATATCAGGATACCAGCGGTATTCAGAACCACGTATTGCACCTGCTCACCGGCCATTGGCAAAGCCCCAATGTATTTGTGGTGGGCGACGACGACCAAAGCATTTACCGTTTTCAGGGTGCCAATGTGGAAAACGTGCTTGACTTTGCCCAACGGTACCAAGAACATGTAAAAACCGTTGTTCTGGAAGAAAATTACCGCAGCAGCCAATCGCTGTTAAATGCGGCTCAGGCGCTCATCGGATTGAACAAGTTGCGTTTGGTCAATCAAGTTCCAGGGCTCAGTAAAAACCTGATTGCCAGGGGAACGCACGCCACACTTCCCAACCAGCCGGAATTGGTGCAGTTACCCAACGAGATCCACGAATCCATTTGGGTGGCGGATCAGATAGAAGCTTTGATTCACAAGGGTGTCAAACCTACCGAGATTGCAGTGTTATACCGAAAACACGCCCAATCAGAATCGTTGCTGCGCGAGTTTCGCATCAGAAAACTCCCTTTCAATACACGGAAACCGCTGAATATCCTGGAAGATCCGCACATCAAGCAACTGTTGGACTTTTGTGCCTATCTGAATGCTGAGCTGGAACAGGCGCATTCTGGTCAAAACAGCCTGTATTTGTTGTTGCATTATGGATTGTATCAGATTCGCCCGCTCAACGTGGCCCTGCTTGCTGCCCATATTTACAAAATGAGAAAAAGTTGGCGCCTGGCACTTGGAGATATTTGTTCCGGTGCTGCACGTGCCGAATTTCTTGAGGCCGAAGAACTTTCAGAACTGCGCAGACTGCATGCAGATATCGAATACTGGCTGGGACATGCATCTGATTGGACCGTCCCCGTATTGTTGGAAAAGGTGATTGCAAAGGCTGGTTTTCTTCGCAAGGCGATGCTTAGTGACGATCCTGCATTTCAGGTGGAAGTACTGCACAGTTTTCACAACCTGGTGAAGGACGAAAATGCCTTGTTTCCCAACCTGACCCTTGGACAGTTGCTGGACCGTATTTCCCGCAGGCAAACCCTGGGAATTACGGTAGATGTTGAACAACGCGCAGGCACCGGAGAAGGTGTAGTTTTCAGCACCGCACACAGCAGTAAAGGTCTGGAATGGGAACATGTGTTTATTGTTGGAGCCAATTATGAAGACTGGGAGAAATCAGGCCCCATCAAATTGCCCTTCCGGCTCGGTGAAATATTGGTTGATTTGGAAAACTTCAGCGATACGGATGAAGAGGAAATGCGCAGGCTGTTTTATGTAGGAATTACGCGCGCTAAAAAAAGCCTGCATATATCCTACCGCAGCCAAAACCTGAAAGGTAAAGCGCTTACCCCTTCTTCATTCATACAAGTACTGGCCGATAGCAATACCGCCATACAGCACCAGGTAGTGATGCCGCAGGATCGGGTTGTCCATTCTGAAGCAGAAGCCCTCGGTTTGTCCGCAGCCATAACTATTCCCATGCCGCCGGAAGCTTATTTGCAGGGACTGGTGGAGAAATTCGAACTTTCACCCACCGCTTTGCAGAGCTATCTGGACTGCCCCATTCGTTTTTACTTCAATAATTTAATACGCATCCCGCAGGCTAAAAGCGAATATGCCAGCTTTGGTTCGGCGGTGCACGATACCCTTACACATGTATTTCGCATCCGTAAAGAAAGCGGAACATTCCCTGACGAAGGGCAATTGCTCGCACTGTTTCGCAAAAGCATGAGTAAATACCGGGATGGATTTACCGAAGCGGCATTCCAGCGACGTTTGCAACAGGGCATTGAAATACTTCCAAATTATTACCAACAACGTCTTCCACATTTCAATGCACATGCCGAAGGCGTGCAAGAAGTAACCCTGAACGCACGCATCAACGGAGTGCCCATCAAAGGCAAAATCGACAAGGTTGAACTCCATGGGAACGATGCCGTTTTGGTGGATTACAAAACCGGAAAGGTGGACAACGGACTCAAGAAACTGCGTGAGCTCAGCGTTGACGAGCCTACCGGAGCCTGGGAAAAATGGGGAGATTATTGGTTGCAACTTGCATTCTATCAAATTCTTGCAGAAGCAGACCCTAACTGTAACTGGACTGTTGCCGGCCTGGCCATTGACTTTGTAGAACAAAATGATCAAGGCGTGAGCCCGATTGAATATGTGGTGATTAGTCCTACAGACCTGCAATTGGTGAAAGACAAAATTGTTGAAACAGATGCAGCGATTCGTTCCTTTAAATTTGACACCGGTTGTGGTAAAAAGGATTGTGAGTGGTGTCATTTCGCCACCTACTACCAAATAACACCTCCTTCAGACCATGAACAACCCGCAGAAGAACTCAACGACCTGAACTCTTGAAAAAAATCCTCCTGTTTATCCCCTTGCTTCTGGTGTTCGGTGTGGCGACAGCCCAACACGATAGAGCTTACACTCCTGTACAAAGGGCAATGCTTAATGGCGATGACCGCATCCTCCTGAAAAGTGAACAGGATGTGCAGTTTCTGCTGCGCAACTATCGACGCCTCTACGGAACCATTGCCATCCGCGTAAATGGCCGACTTTCCCTAAACAGCCTGGCCAACGCAGTAACACGCCTGGACGAATTGCTGGAACTGGATTTGCGCGATTGGGATGGTGCCCTCAACGCCGAACTAATAGAACAGTTCAGCCAGGTGGAAGAACTCAGCCTGTACATTCCAGACAAGAAGAACAAACTCACCGAACAGCTGCCTCCGCTTGGCAAATTTCGATCTGTACGCCTGCAATTTGAATCAGCGCCTGACTCCTTGGGCTTTCTTAACGCCCTTCAAGGCGTTTCCTCGGTACAATTCATCGCGCCTTTTTCGGCAAAAGAAGCCGGTTCCCTGATCCGCAGCGCACTTACACGCTTAAGCAGCCTGCGCAAATTGGAGGTCAGCCTGAATCAGGTAGAAGACTTGCCCGGACCGGCAAGTTTGTACAGCAACCTGGAGGCCCTGAGCATCATCGACAATTTGTCGTGGATGTCCAATAATGGCTGGGAAGAATTGCGAACCGACCGCTTTTCGCTGACGTATCAACCAAAATCGGGCATGGTTCGTCGCCTGAACGTTAGTTATCTGAGTGACGACGTGGATTTATATCCCGAAGACTGGGCATATCTGAAAAAGCTGTTCCCGTCAATGACCCAGGGCGCATTTACGTACCAGGCAGATACAGGAAAGAGTAAAGGTGTGCTGAGTCCTTTTACCAACCGGCCAAAACCGGCTTTTCAGCATGCAAAATCCTATGAGGCGCTGTTTCCCGAAATGGAACCACGTCGCAGCGTGTTTGAACTGGATCCAGGAAAGAACTACATCCTTTACACCCGCCTCGGCAATGCCGTGATGGTACCTGCCAATAGTCTGGAATTGCCGAATGGCAGCGAAGCCCGCGGCAACATTCAGTTTTCCATCAGGGAATTTCTGCGTCCGGATGAACAAACCGCTCATGGTGCGCCAACCCACTACGACAGCCTGAAGCAACGCCTGTTCCTCAGGCAGCGTTACCTGGTTGAATTGGCCGCCAACGCAGGCAATCAGCCACTGCGATTGAAGGAAGGAAATTTCATCCGCATTTATGCCGGCATCAATACCGACAGCAGCGACCGTTTTTTTGCTTTCGACGACCAAAAGAACAAATGGGAACATTTTTACGATTACGACTACCGCTTCGACGACAGTAAACTGCGCGCCATTGACTTCTATTCATGGTTTCGCGATTCTTCGGTAGCGCGGCGCTTTGCCATGGATAAAAGCAGCATGGAATCCCGTTTTATGAGCGGTGATTACTTCTATTCCCTGCCGCCGGAATACCATGAAGGTTGGCTTTTGGGAAACCAGGGATATTACAATCGCTTCACCGAAACAAAGCCTGCCCCTGAAACTCCGTTTGTGTACCTCAAGCGCGGAAAATCATTGGTTTCTATTCAGAAAAGCTTTGTGGACCGCACCAAAGAGCAGGGCGTCATCAAGTTCATCATTGCCGATAAAACGGGAGGGATGCTTTTTCCGGAACTCAAAGCTTTCGGTTCGTACGTTTTTTGTTATACCGGCGCCCTCACTTCCAAAGAATTCAGCCAACAGTTCATCTTCAGAAGAAAATTCTGCGATGTGCGCGTGGATCTGGACAATGGCTTGCCGGTAGTTGTGTTGAAAGGAGATGAAGGATATGTACGCATTCCCGTGGATATGACCTACAGCGCAGCAGGCAACAGCCAGCGTGCACAGGCCGATTTCCAAAATGCCTACAGCCGATATCGCCGTTTGCGCACACAACGTCTGGCTGCCTTTGACCGCGCTCAGGCACTGGATTATGCAGCGCAAATAAAGAATCACGAAGCGAAACGGCTGGCCATAGGCGGAAAAACACGCGATACAGAGTTGCGTTTGCGCAGCCTCGGGCTATTCTGCTGGGGCGCTCCGGAACTTCCGCAAGACAGCCTGCACCTGCTGGTGAAATTCACCGACGCAGGAGGATTGCCTGTAGATGCAAAGAATGCCTTCCTGTTGCTGAAAAATCCTTATGCACGCTATACGTTTCGCGGCTTGGAAACCTTTGAATTGAACTACCGACCCGACAGGTTTGTCATGATGGGCTGCCAGGACTTTAAAGGGAACGTATTCATCATCAATAGTGAAAAGATTGGTTTGCTGGAACTGAAAAGCAACAGCCTGGTCTATGTGCCTGCCACGGAAGTAGCCCGTCCGTTGCGCACCCGCAAGGAATACCTTCGCATCCTTGGCATCAACGAACGAAAATGACCATTACACCTGCATTGGTGCTTAGCGCCATTGGAATTTACTGTGGCATGCTGTTGCTCATCGCCTGGTTCACCGGACGTAAAGCTGATGCCGATGCCTACTTCATTGGCAACCGGCAAAGCGCCTGGTATCTGGTAGCTTTTGGCATGCTCAGCGACAGCATGAGCGGTGTCACCTTCATCTCCGTTCCGGGAAATGTGTGGAACCAGGGTTTCGGGTACCTGCAAACCGTTGCGGGATACTTCGTAGGTTACCTGGTGATCGCGTTCATCCTCCTGCCGCTTTATTACCGGCTGAACCTAACCAGCATCTATGGATATTTAGAACAGCGCTTCCACCAAAGTGCCCAGCGCACCGGCGCCTTGTTCTTCCTGCTGTCGAGGCTCACAGGCAGTGCAGCCCGCCTTTTTGCCACGGCCATCGTAATTCAGTATTTCGTGTGCGATCCCTGGGGGTGGCCTTTCGGTGGAACGGTGATAGCCATCATCGCGCTGATGCTGGTTTATACCATTCGCGGCGGCATCAAAACGCTGGTGTTTACCGATGCTTTTCAGTCGCTGTTCTTATTGGGCGGACTCATACTTGCTGTGGTGGCCATCTTGCGGGAAATGCCCGATCAGAGTCTGTTCGGCCTGCTCGCTTCGAGTCCGCATACACGCTTCTTCAACGGAGATTACCTCAGCCAGGATTACTTCTGGAAACAGTTCATCAGCGGAGCCTTTGTGTGCATTGCCATGACCGGCCTTGACCAGAACATGATGCAGAAAAATCTGAGTTGCCGCAGCCTGCGCGACGCCCAAAAAAACATGTTGTGGTTCAGCGCCGTGCTCATTCTGGTAAATCTGCTTTTTGTTTCCCTCGGCGCGCTGCTTTATTCATACGCAGGAAGCCACAACATCCAACTGCCCACCGATGCGCTGGGGAATGTGATTACCGACAGGGTGTTTCCGGGCCTTGCCCTGAATAAGCTGGGGATGATTGCCGGTATGGCCTTCATCATTGGGCTGGCAGCTGCTACTTTTTCCAGCGCCGATTCCGTGCTGACCAGCCTTACCACTTCATGCTACCTGGATTTGCTGCACCTGGACCGCCGCGATGGGTTTTCCGACCAAAGCAAACAGCGCATACGCATGTTGATTCATCTGGGCTTTGCCTTTTTGCTTTTTTGCACCATCCTGATGTTCAAGGCCTTCAACAACCAGGCACTCATCAAAACGGTGCTGAAACTGGCTGGGTATACTTATGGTCCGCTGTTGGCGCTGTTCATTGCCGGCAAATTCACCCGACTTCAACCTCGGGCTGCGTGGTTGCCGGTGGTGTGTATCCTGAGTCCATTACTCACATGGATGATTGACAAAAATGCCGCCTCCATGTTGGGTGGTTATCAGATTGGCAATGAAGTATTGTTGCTCAACGCATTGATAACGCTGGTCGGGCTTTGGATGATTTCAGGCCGAAAGGCATTGATTGCAGGCAGTAAAGGCTCCTGAACTCATTCCTGCTCCGGCAGTTCCGTATCGTCTTCCTTTTTACCAAATTTCTCCCTGCGTTCAAAAACACCTTCTTCAGTGTAGAAACGCCACTTCCCTATTTTTTCGCCATCGCGGTATTTGCCCTTCACCTTCACCTGTCCGTTTTCCCAATATTCCAGGTAGCGGCCATGGAAGCGCTCATTCTTCATTTCGGCGATAAATTTCACGTTGCCGTTGTCGTAGAATTCACGGTGTACATCGCCATTGATGTTTTCAATAAGGAACTGATCCACATCGCTCAGGCTGTCGCGTTCGGCCAGTGAATCGGCGCTGGCTGCCTGTAATTCAGGGATGATCAGATCAGCTTCTTCCGGTTTGTGGAACTCTGCCGAAAAGATGGTATTCAGGTTGCCGTCTTCCGCAGTAAACTGAAAACCAATCTGAGGGAAGCACAACACGTAAGGTTTATTGGCATTAATGCTTTGCCATTTAGATGGATGCAGTAAGCCTTTCATGTCCACAAAATACCGAGGCAGATTCACGTAAGCAAACACGGATGATTCCCCGCTGAAGTCGGACCGGAATGTTTGATAGCTGTCGTTATTGGCCAGGGTATTTCCGGCCATGTGGTCTTCAATGGTTTGCAGCAGCATGCGCGGGTCATCGGAAAACACCACATAGTCGCCCAGGAAGGTATAGAAAGGCTTCTCCATCTTTCCGAACAACTTCCCGAACAAGAGCTTAAACAGCCCTTTGATTTCCAGGTAGTGTATTTCATGGTCCTTGTAAGTATAATTCTTGAATTTGAGCGGTGTGCGGCGCCGGATCATCTTTTCAATATGCTCCAGGTTGCGTTTAGCCATATCCATGCTTGCCGGCCTGATGGCAATGATGTTGTTGATTTTACCGCCAATCACCCGATCCTGTCGGTATTGTGCTATGCTCACTTCATCGCCGATCCAGCTGAGCAAATGATCTTGAATGCTGATGTTCAGGAGGCGCTCAAGCAATCTGCTGTTCTTGTTGAAATCGGCTTCTGCCTTTGGATCCTGATGCATCACTTGTTTCAGGTTGTCAAAGAAGCTGCGGAAATCATTGAAGCCCATGTTGAGCATGAAGGCTGTTTGGTTTGAAAACACCGAAGCAGCGCCGGTTTTGGTGCTTCCTGAAAGGGCCAGCGCGCGCAGGTAACTGCTCATGCTATCGTTCAACCCGGTCATACCGTCGAGCATCACACGGCGTTCGTTCAGGTCGGCACTGGCGCCGGTAAACGTCATGGACTTCAGCAGATCGGTGGGAATAGAACTTTGTTCCATGTACACACCCAAATAGCCGGGCAGCGCTTCGTAATTGAGGAAGAAGCGGAACAAGCCACCAGAAGGACTGTTGTTCAGCACCTGACTAAAGCGCGCATCCTTGCTGAGTGTAGGATTTTTGTATTCCCGGAGGCTTGCCGTGATGATGGATTCGGAAAAGCTCAGCACCAGGCGGTTAGCCACAAATGCCAGATTGAGTGTGCTTTTGTCGGCAGCATTGGCAAAGCGATGTACCTTTTCACCTTCTACATCCAGGCTGGAATAATCGAAGCCTGCCTGTTTGAGCAGGGTGATGATGCCGTCTTTCACGGGGCCGAGTTTGGCACCGTCTTTCATATCGGCTACATACAAAAAGTCGTAGGTTTTGGGAGAAGTAAGATGGGCTGAGATGAGGATGTTGCGCTGCCCAAAGGCGCCAAAGATGGTGGCGTTTTGGGTAATGATTTCATCCAGACCGTCGGCCATTGTTCCTATATCCCCAAGAGGCCCGAAGCCTTTGAGGTGTTTCCAGAGCTCGCTGGAACTAAAGTTGCGCCACGACTCAATGGGTTCATCCGTTTCCACTATGAAGATGGCATCAGCGGGCACCATGGCAAAGGCATCGGCCTGAATACCTTTGGTGAAATACACCTTCCAGATCAGATAACCACCGCCTGAAAACAGGAGCAACAAGAAGAGGATGAGGATTTTTTTGCGCATAAAGTTGCAATTTATGCAAGGCATTGAATAAGCCATAACGACCCTTGCCCAAATAAAGGCGTCCTTTCATCAATCCGCACGACCTTTTGGAGCGTAAACAGGCGTACTTTACAATTGTTTAACCAGAAAACTTATACCATCTAAGGGCAGTTTATGTTATGTTTGCGCTCCTTCAAAAAAAACAGAACAAACTAGTTGCACCATGAGCAATAACAAACCAAAACAAACGAATACCGGAGGCGGATTAAAGAACCTGTTTGCCGGTGGAGCCATCCTGTTTGCCCTGGCTTTGGGCATTTTGATTTACGTGTTCCTTCTTGGAGACAAATCCAACTTTGAAGGCGGAGATCCTGTAAAAGGTCACCCGCTGAACCTGTTGGGAACCGTCCACAAGGGAGGGTTCATTGTACCTATGCTGATTTGCGTGAACATTGTGGTGCTCATCTTCGCCATCGAGCGTTTGATTACCATTGCCAAAGCCAATGGCAAAGGCAATCTGTCTGTATTCGTGCGCAAGGTGCAGAGCCTGCTGAGTGCCAATCAGGTGGACGAAGCCATCAAGGCCTGCAATACACAGCAAGGTTCTTTGGCCAACGTAGTGCGTTCAGGATTGGAGCGTTACAAGCTGGTAGCAAAAGATGCTTCTTTGGACAACGATGCGAAAGCCGCAGCCATTCAAAAAGAACTGGAAGAAGCCACCACGCTGGAACTGCCCATGCTGAGCAAAAACCTGGTAATCATTTCTACCTGTGCATCGATTGGTACCCTGGTAGGTCTGATTGGAACGGTAGTAGGTATGATTCGCGCGTTCTCTGCACTTTCAGCGCAGGGAGCTCCCGATACGGCAGCGTTGGCAACCGGTATCTCTGAAGCCTTGATCAATACTGCACTGGGCATCATTGCATCTACCATTGCCATCATCATGTACAACTATTTCAGCAGCAAAATTGACTCCATGACTTACAGCATGGACGAGGCCAGCTACAGCATTGTACAAAATTTCCACGCCAATCATTAATTGGCCGTTTACCTTTATTTCCATTCGAGTATTAACCAATAGAAAAAGGAGATGCCGAAGATAAAAATGCCAAGGTCTAGTCCTTCGTTGGACATGACCCCAATGGTGGACCTGGCGTTCCTGTTGGTTACCTTTTTCATGCTGACGGCCTCATTCCGCGAGGCAGAACCGGTGGTGGTGGACACCCCGACTTCCATCGCGGAGGATATGCTACCTGACAACGTCTTGCAGGTAACCATAGACAACAATGGCCGGGTGTTCTTTGGAATGGCAGGCTTTGAAGTAAGAAGAAGCACGCTGAAGGCGATGGCGGACCAGTACAATGTGAAATTTACTCCGGAAGAGTATCAGAAATTCGGAGGGCTTTCATTGTTTGGACTGGATGTACGCCAAATATCGCAATACCTGGAATTAACTTCCGGGGAACGCGAAAAAGCCCAATCAGCAGGCATCCCTTACGACAGTACCAACAACCAGTTGAAGGATTGGGTTGACTTCGGCCGCAGAGCGGCAGCTGTTGACCTGCAACGCCGGAAACAGGAAGCCAAAGAACGGAATCAGCCCTTTAAGGATGAGACCCTGCGTTATGCCATCAAAGCAGACGGCAAGGCTCCATACGACAAGGTGAAAAAGGTGATCCAAATTTTTAAGGATCTGAACATCTACAGGTTCAATATGATCACCAATAT
>JBEDND010000252.1:0-59272 GCA_041170785.1 Bacteroidota bacterium
AGCAATGATGATGCGGTAGAACTTAGGTGCCTGTTTATAGCGTTTGTTCAATCCTTCGTTCCAACGAAAGGCTTCTGAAGTCATGTATGCGGTAGTGGCTGCCAGCACCGGAATAGCCAGAGCACCTGTTCCAATAATGCCTAGCGCAAACAGCAGATATGCAGCATCGCCGGCCAGCGGTTTCAGGGCCAGGGCAGCATCTTCAATGGTTTCTATTTCGTTGATACCAGACGAATGAAGCACATTTCCGGAAGCAAGGATGATGAAGTAAAAACTCAGGTTGCTCAGCAACATTCCAAAGCGCACATCGCTGTCCATAAGCAAAAACCTTTTCCTGCCCACCGGAAGATGCTGCTTCCGCAAAGCTTCAACCTCCATGTTGGACTGCCAGAAGAAGAGGTAAGGGGAAATGGTGGTTCCCAGAATTCCCGTGAGCATAAGCATGTATTCCGGGCCCCATTGGATGTTGGGCAGAAAGGTATGGCGCAGGGCGGCAGCCCAGTCGGTGGCAGTGATGAATGGAATCAGCAGGTAACAAACCAGCACCAGGGTGAGCCACTTCAGCACCCTGAAAATCTTCTGATAATTCCATCTGATCATGGCGTACAACAAGATTGCTGCAGCGATTATGGCGAAGAGTATTGGCGGCACCGCCGGAATCAACAGATGGCCAACCGCACCAACTGCAGCAAGGTCGGCGCTGATGTTCAGCACGATGGATGGAAGCGACAGGAATAAAATAAATCCTCCCACCCAGGCCGGGTAATGTTGACGTATCACCGCCATCAATCCTTTGCGGGTCACCATTCCGATGCGCGCGCACATGCGCTGCATGTTCACCATGAGTGGCCAGGTGAACAGGGCCGTCCACAGAAACTGTGGCCCAAAATGCGCACCTGCCTGGGTATAAGTGGCAATCCCAGAAGGGTCATCATCACTGGCTCCGGTAATCAAACCCGGTCCGAGTTTGCGGAGCAGCTCCTTCAGGTTTGTATGTTTCTTTTTTCCGGTGGGCATCGAGCGTAAAAACCAACCTTTGGTAAAGGTGCTGTATTGCAAATGAAAGTTATTTCTATGCTTATCTTCGCGACTGTATAAAACGATGCCATATTTCTTCACATCTGAATCCGTATCTGAAGGACATCCGGACAAAGTAGCCGACCAAATTTCAGACGCCCTCATCGACAATTTTCTGGCTTTCGATCCTGAAAGTAAAGTAGCTTGTGAAACCTTGGTGACTACAGGTCAGGTGGTTCTTGCCGGCGAAGTAAAATCTGAAGCTAACCTTGACGTACAAGAGATTGCACGTGAAGTAATCCGTAAAATCGGTTACACACGCGCCGAGTATATGTTTGAAGCAAACAGCTGCGGCATTCTGAGCGCAATCCACGAGCAAAGCCCCGACATCAACCAGGGCGTAGACCGCAAAAACCGCGAAGAACAGGGCGCCGGTGATCAGGGCATGATGTTCGGTTATGCCACCAGCGAAACGGACAACTTTATGCCGCTTCCGCTGAGCCTGTCGCACATGCTGTTGGAAGAGCTGGCTGCCATCCGCCGCGAAGGTAAAAAGATGAAATACCTGCGCCCCGATGCCAAAAGCCAGGTAACCATTGAATACTCAGACGACCATAAACCCATGCGCATTGATGCCATTGTGCTCAGTACCCAGCACGATGACTTCATCCAGCCTAAATCTCCTAAGGCCGCTGATGTAATAAAAGCTGACGAAGCCATGCTCACGCAGATTGATAAAGACGTGCGCGAAATATTGGTGCCTGCCGTGAAGAAGAAGCTGCCCAAAAGGCTGCATGGACTGTTCGGTACCGACATCAAATTCCACGTGAATCCTACCGGAAAGTTCGTGATTGGCGGACCGCATGGCGATACAGGTCTTACAGGCCGTAAAATCATCGTTGATACCTATGGTGGTCGCGGTGCCCACGGCGGTGGCGCTTTCAGCGGAAAAGATCCGAGCAAAGTGGACCGCAGCGCGGCCTATGCTACCCGTCACATTGCCAAGAATCTGGTTGCTGCCGGGGTATGCGAAGAATGTTTGGTGCAGGTGAGCTACGCCATTGGCGTGGCAGATCCAATTGGTGTTTATGTGAACACCTACGGAACCTCCAAGGTGAACATGACAGATGGCGAAATTGCCGCAAAAATCATGGAAATGAAGGAGTTCAGCCTGCGCCCGTACAACATCGAAACCCGTTTCAAGCTGCGCACCCCAATTTATCTGGAAACCGCTTCCTACGGACATATGGGCCGCGAAACCAAAACGGTAACCAAAACCTTCAACAAGGGTAAGAAGAACGAAAAAACCATGAAGGTTACCCTGTTTCCTTGGGAAGCCCTGGATGCTGTACCCGCGGTAAAAAAGGTGTTTAAACTGAAGTAAGTTATTTATTGCTTCCGGGCTTGCGCCTTCGAAGGTGTTCAAAGGGTCAGATGTTCTCTGACCCTTTTTCTTTCCTGCAACACCAAACATCATCTGTGCATCGCGCCACAGCAGGTTTGCGCCGCGTTTGTGCAGCGGAAGTGAAACGGACAGAATTTCGTTACAAAAGCATCAGGGATTGTTCAGCAGGCGCAGTCCGCGGTAGTGGGCGGTGCCGCTGTTTTTGCGGATGCGTTTACGCAGGGCGCGCTGCTCCTCTTCGGGCAAGTGAATCACCTCGCGGCATTCATGGGAACAGCAGCCTTCCATACTTTGTGCACAGGCCTCACACTGAATAAACAGCAGGTGGCAGGCGTCGTTGGCGCAATTCACATGCGTATCGGCAGCCTGTCCGCACTGATGGCAATGGGCAATGATTTCAGGAGTAATGCGCTCGCCCAAGCGTTCGTCAAACACAAAGTTCTTTCCGTGAAACTTGCTGGGCAATCCCAGTTCTTTGATGCGCCGGGCGTATTGAATAATTCCGCCTTCCAGCTGATACACATTGGGGAAACCATTGTGCTTCATCCAGGCGCTGGCCTTTTCACAACGGATGCCGCCCGTGCAGTACATCATTACTTTCTTATCTTTTTCCTGGCCAATGAGCTGGATTACCTTGTCTAATTCTTCCCGGAAGGTATCGCAATCGGGCAGGATGGCGCCTTCGAAGTGGCCAACTTCGCTTTCATATTGATTGCGCATATCCACAATAACCACATCTTCTTCTTCCGACAAGCGGTTCCAATCTTCTGCTTTCAGATGTGTGCCGGTTTGGGCGGGGTTGAAGCTGGGGTCATCAATTCCATCCGACACAATCTTATGGCGCACCTTCAGGTCGAGTTTGTAGAAGGATTTTCCATTGTCGTCTACCGCGAAATTCAATCGGGTATCGGCCAGTCCCGGTAGCCGGTACAGCGCTTCGCGGAATTGTTCCAGCAGTGCGGTGGGAACGCTGATTTGCGCATTAATGCCTTCGTGCGCCACATAAACACGTCCAAGCACACCAAGTTTTGTCCATTCACGATAGCGTTGGTCGCGAAACTCCTGCACATGATCAATAGGAACGTAGCGGTAAAAAGAAAGGGTGGTGCGTGGCGTTGGATCGGCCATCATGCGGGCCTTGAGTTCTTTTTTATTGATGCGGTTATGCAATACCGTCATAACAGGCAAAATTACACCAGACCATGAAGGGCAGGTTATGACCCGTATCAGGAATTTCAGTGTACCAATGTACCGATGATCATTTTATGGTCGCTGGGTACCCTGGCGTCGGTGCTGTAATCATAGGCAGTAAAGTAATCGCTGTGCAACAGGTAATCAATGCGGAAGCTGGGGAAAGGTCCCTGATAAGTTCGGTTCAGGCCTGAACCACTTTCTTTGAAAGCATCTGATAATCCTTGTGCCAGGCGGTAATAGGTATGGCTCATGGGTGCGTCGTTGAAGTCGCCGGCAAGGATTACCGGATGCGGGCATGCAGCTATATGTGCCTTGAGTGAGTCAACCTGCACGGCGCGCATCTTCCAGGCCCGGTGCATGCGGCGCAAGATGTTGCGGCTGCCTTCCAGTCGCTTTTCGTTGTCGGCAGCGCCCTGTTTGATGAAGCGATAATCAGATCGGCCAAAGCGGATGGATTGCAGGTGGATGTTGTACACACGCACGGTATCTTTTTCGTACAGCAGATCCGCCCATGTACACATGTTCCCGGTGTTGTAGGCGAAGTTGATGATGCCGCGTTTGATTTGTTTATACCGACTTAAGATGAGCATTCCGTACTGACCATATTTGCGTCCATCGTTCAGGCGTTCAAAATAGGCATAGGGAAGGCGTAGTCTTTTTTGAAAGAATTTAACGGTGCTGCTGTCGCCCTTTCCTTTATTCAGAAATTCCTGCATACAAACCAAAGTGGGAAGTTCCCGAGCCATGGCATCGGCAACAGCATTGGCGGTATATGCACCTTGGTGGTGGCCGAGAAGTTGGGTATTTAATGATGCGAACCGTATTCCTTCTTTGTCGGGGGGCAGGGCTTTGGCACCCAATTGTATGTAAGCACCGGAAAAATATAGTGCCGGCAGCAAGGCCAACAGCGATACCCATGCGCGTTTCCGCAGCTGCGTGGTCCAATAAATCAGGAAAAACAAGTTTATCAGAAACAGGAAGGGAAATGCCAGACCTGCAAACGCGAATAAAGTTGTGGTTCTGGGGTCAACATATGGTGCAAGGCAGGAAAGCAGCAAGCCCAGCCATACTGCCCCGAAAAAGGGCAGCACCAACACATTCAGCGCGCGCATCAGCCAGGATATTCCCATATCAGTCGCCGCTTGCCCGGAATAGGGTTTGTTTTTCTTCTTCGCTCAAGCTTGGATAACCACTTCGGTTTATTTTATCCAAGATGGCATCTATTTCTGCCTGATTGGGTTTTTTTGTTCCAGCCCTTCCCTGTGTTGCGGAGCGTTCAGGAGCATTGATCCATACTTTATGGCTGCGCTTGGGTTTTTTGGTCCTTTGGGGCAACGAAAATTGCAACCATGAAGGAAGTGAACCTTTCAGTGACAATGCATATACCAGGCCAAATGCAGCACCGCCAAGGTGCGCGAGCTGTCCACCGTCGTTCATCCCATCGCCAAGCCCGGCCAAATCTGTAAATACCCTGAACAGGGCAATCCAGCGCAGCTGGATTGGCAAAACGCCAAAGAGGTAGATGGTATAGGTAGGGCGAAAACTTGCCGCAGCAACGATAATAGCTGTTACGCCTCCCGATGCACCAACCATGGGCAACAGGGTTTGTTCGGCAAAAAAGGGAATCAGGTTGTAACACAACACAAACAACAGGCCGCCGGCCAAACCGCCAAATAAGAACAATCGGAACAGATGCTGACGGCCAATCAAGTCTTCCAGGATGGTCCCTATAAAGAACAGCCAAAGCATGTTGCCCAATAAATGCATGAAGCCTGCGTGGAGGAAAATATAGCTGATCAATGACCAAGGTTGGCCAATCAGTGTATTCCATTCGGGCTGGAGGCGAAGCAAGTCAACCAGGGGCCTGGTGATGGGAACCAGACCAAGCAGTCCTGTGGCAATAAATACCAATACATTGAGCAGCATCAGGTCAACTGTTGCCGAGCGACTCAGTCCCAATTTCGAACGCAAAGGATCTAAAAACTGCATGTGTGTAAAGGCTTAATAAAACGTATCTCTTCGGGTTTTATTCCAATACCGTACCAGAAAATAACCAAATACGGCACCGCCAATATGGGCAAAATGCGCCACCGGATCCCAGCGGAACTGGCCGATACCTAAACCTAAGTCCAGGATCAACACAATGGGAATCAGGTATTTGGCTTTGATGGGAAAAGGAATGAACAGAAACATCATTTCCGAGTTGGGGAAGAAGGTGGCAAAGGCCACCATGATGCCATACAACGCACCGCTGGCGCCTACCATGGGCGTGAAGAGCCAGTTTCCGAGTTCTCGATAGGTTCCGAGATCATTCATAATGGCAACCTGTGCGGATTTGGATATCAACCAGAACTCGTAGCGCTCGTGGATCATCCACAGCTTCACGCCGTAATCGAGCATCACTGCGCCAAGGGCCGAAACAAAATACAGGATGAGGAAACGTTTCGTTCCGAGGATGTTCTCCAACAATACCCCGAAGGTGAACAGGGCCAACATGTTGAACAGCAGGTGGGCAATGCCACCATGCATGAACAGATGCGTGAATAGTTGCCAGGGTTTGAAGAATATCGAGTCGAAGTAGAACAAGCCCAATATGTAGTACAGGTTGATGCCGCGTCCTTCCATCACGAAGGTTCCGAAGAACATGATGCCGCAAAGGATCATGATGTTCTTTACGGCCGGAGGAAATTGTTGGAAGCTGCGAAACTGCATGTTCAGATTTTTTTGAGTTGTTTGTTGATGCTTGAGGCGGAAAAGCCGATGAATACCGGCTTGCCGTCTGGGGTGAGTCCGGGCTGACTGCAGGAAAACAGTCGGTTGGCAAGGTCGGTAGATTCTTCCGGACTGAGGTCTTTCTTGCTGCTTACCGACTGTTGCCGGGCCAGGGCTCGGGCAGCACGTTCGGCAGTGCTCAGGTTCAGTTCGTCTTTTTGGTTGCGGAACTGTTCCAATAAAGCGTCCATCAGCTCCTGTTCGCTGCCCCGCTGATGTTCTGCCGGAAGTCCGTTCACAATGATGGTGTTTTTGCCAAATACTGCAATATCCAGGCCCATTTGCCGCAGTTCGGGCAACATCGACTCCAGCAATGCCATATCGGCAGCTTTCAACTCCAAGGTTCGTGGAAACAACAGCTGTTGTGACGCATTGCTGCGGTCTTGTGCACCCCTGATGAATTGTTCATACAGCACGCGCTCGTGGGCGCGTTGTTGGTCAAAAACATAAAGGTTTCCTTCAAAGCCGGCAGCAATCAGGCCGCTTTGTAATTTGATGGTACTGCTTGTTTTTGCGTTGATCCCCGGGGCAGGCTCAAAGTTGAGTGGAAGCTCGGTCTGCGCTGGTGCATCCACTTCCAGGTCGGGAAGTGAAAAGGCATTTTGCCAAGGCTGTTGGAAGCGCGGCTTCGACCATTCCTGCGCAAAGGGATTGTAAAATGGACGCTTTTCCCCTTGTCCCGGTACAGGCGGCGGCGCATGCCGGACCGGTGGCGCTGTGCGGAGCTGTTGCTCGATCCCGCCCAAACCGGAATGCGGTTCCATAGGGACCAGGTTATACAGGCCAAGAGCATGTTTCACAGCAGCGCGAACAATGCTGTAGATGGAGCGGTCATCGTCAAACTTAACTTCTGTTTTGGTGGGATGCACGTTCACATCCACACGGGCTGGATCCAGTTCCAGAAACAATACAAACGATGGAAAAGCATCCGTAGCAATCAGCCCGTCAAAGGCCGTTTGTACAGCATTGTTCAGGTAGCTGTTTCTGATGAAACGCCGGTTTACATAGAAATACTGATCGCCGCGCGTTTTGCGTTCAGTTCCGGGTTTACCCACATAACCGCTGATACGCATCCAATCTGTTGCTTCCGCTACCTGCAGCAAATCTTGCTCCTTGATGCGGTCGAGAATCTGACTGATGCGCTTGGCTTGACTTTCCGGCGCCAGCCGATACACTTCATTTTGATGGTGGTTCAGCGCGCATTTGATTTCAGGGTATGCCAAGGCCATGCGGCAAAACTCATCAATGATGTGTCTGAGTTCCACCGAGGGGCTTTTGAGGAAGTTGCGACGGGCAGGAATGTTAAAGAACAGGTTCTTAACACTGATGCTGGTACCTTGCGGCGCCGCGGCAATTCCCTGTTCCAACACCTTGGAACCTTCAATGCGGATATACGTAGCGGTTTCATCATCAGGCCTTCTGGTGGTCATTTCCACCTGAGCCACTGCTGCAATGCTGGCCATGGCTTCGCCCCGGAACCCGAAACTGCGCAGACTGAATAAATCTTCTGCACGTGCTATTTTGCTGGTGGCATGCCGTTCCCAACACATCCGTGCATCTGTGGGACTCATGCCTTTGCCGTTGTCTATCACACGGATCAGCCTGCTTCCCGCGTCTTCCATATACAAACGGATTTCCGTGGCGCCGGCGTCGAGGCTGTTCTCCATCAGTTCCTTCACCACACTGGCCGGACGCTGCACCACTTCACCGGCAGCAATTTGGTTCGCAACAGCGTCGGAAAGTAACTTGATGTAATCAGGCACTGATGCAAAAATATAGTTATGTGCGGTGGTTTGGCGAAACGCCCGCTCAGCCATTCTGTGCCCAATTGCCCCGATCCATGGGGCTAAACTGCCAGGGAGCACCATTGTTCTCCATATTGGTGAGCATCCCGTTGAGTTCTGAAGGTGCGGCACTTTGTTCCATCACCAGATATTGGCGCATCTGTATGATGATGTCCACCGGGTTGATGTTTACTGGACAAGCTTCTGCGCATGCATTACAGGTTGTACAGGCCCAGAGTTCTTCTGCGCTGATGTATGAATGGAGGTTTTTTTCATCCTGCACGCCACGGTCTATGTTTGTGCCGTGTTCCTCCAGGCGGTCTCGGGTATCCATCATCACCTTTCGGGGACTCAGTTTTTTACCGGTGATGTTTGCCGGACAAACGCTGCTGCAGCGCCCACATTCGGTACATGTATAAGCGTCCATCAGGTTTTTCCAGCTGAGGTCTTGTACATCACGGGCGCCAAATCCTGAGGGAGGCTGGTAACCTTCCGGCGCAGCCGCTGAAGGATCGAGCATCAGCTTCACTTCCGTAGTTACCGATTCCATGTTTGCAAATCCGCCTTTGGGTTGTTGGGCGGTGAACCAGGTGTTGGGGAAGCTCATGATGATGTGCCAGTGTTTGCTGTAAGGAACGTAGTTCAGGAACAGCAAGATACCGATGATGTGGAACCACCAGGCACCGCGTTCCAGCATCATCAGACTGTTGTTGGACCAAGATTCAAGCAGTGGTGTGAGGAACATGCTCACGGGGAAGGTTCCGGCATGGTGAAAGCCCTCGTGGTAGCGGCTTTGAAGCAGCTGATCGGCGGCATTCATGAAAAGCAGCGCCATCATCAGTACAATTTCAACAATCAGGATGGTGGCTGCATCGCGCTGTGGCTGTCCTTCCAGCTCGGGGCTTTGCAGGCGCTTCAGTTTTAATGCATAGCGGCGCGCCAGAAAAACCACACAGGCCACAAGCACGGCCAAGGCCAGCAATTCGAAGAATCCGATGGCTACATCGTACAGGATCCCGATGGAACTGAATACCCGATGGGTTCCGGCAAGTCCATCCACCAGAATTTCCAGCACTTCTATGTTGATGAGCACAAAGCCGGCATAGATGAGGATGTGGAAGAAGCCGGCAACGGGCCGAACCACCATTTTACTTTGTCCCAGCGCCACGCGGGTCATGGTGCGCAGGCGCCATTTGAAATCACCGGGAATATCCACATCCCTGCCAAGCAGGATGTTCCTCCTGATGAAGCGCACGCGTTTCACGAAAAACCAGATGGAAACAGCAAGCAGCAGGGCGAACAATATCTGAGAAATCCACTGAGGCATAGGGCAAAAGTAAGCACGCCTGCCAAAGCTATCAACCCCGTTTGCGCCTCAAGGACAAGAAGGGCTGTTCCTTTATTGGATGGCCGGTGGAAGTTGGATGAGCTAAACCTATTGTTTTCGGTGGCTACACAACTTCGTCGACTGTTTTTCCCAGCCGGATAAACACCATGTTAACAAGGTTGACAGCTGCCTCCAACGCTGTTATTGCGGAGGGAACCGTCTATGTTTGACTGCATTTACGGCTTGGGTGATGAGCCCGGGCAAGCGCAACGTATTAGTTTCCGGCTATTTCCACGGTCCAGATATTCTCCACCCCTGCTACTCCGGAAAGCTTTACGTTATCGGCTTCCGCGCGGGTGGATTTCTTGGTCAGGTACACGTAGTAGTATTTGTTCTTGCTGTTTTGGAATTTGTAACTGCGCAGACCTTTGGTGTATAGCTCTTTGATGAGCTTGTCGGCCATTTGTTCAGATTTATTCATCCCAACGCAAACATAATAACCTGCCTCAGGCGCTTCGGGGCTCAATGGGCTGATGGTTAGGTACGCGGTATCGTAATTCGGGCGCAGGGCCTTCATTTCGGTGAGGTTGTGCACGGTGGCCGGAACTTTCAGCAAAGTTTGCTGCTCAGGTGCTTCTTCCTCAGTTTCTTCTTCCGCTTCTGGGCGTTCTGTGCCGTTACCACCCAGAACCAACATGTCGAGGCGTTGGTTTTCTTTATGCGGCTTGCTGATGATGAAGCTGGTGAAGAACTCATGACCGGAACCCAGCAGCTTGGCTTCAGGATTCACAGGCATGGAATAAGCGTAACCCGCCAGAATGGTTTGGAATAGCCGTGCACCCAGATGCAGTGACAGGTTTTTGTTTCCGGAATTGTGGAATCCGGCCCAAACCACATCTTCAATCCACGCATTTATCCCGTACTGGAGGCTGCTGCGCTTAAAATCTGTCAGGTGCAGGCTCACCACCGGCTGAAGCATCAGTGCATCCGAAACCTGCAGCTTTGCAGCAGCATATGCGTTGGACAGATTTTGCAGCGAAAAAGTAGATGAGTAATTGGAGTTTTCATATAAGAAGCGCGGGTTTGCAATCCTGCCGCTGCTTACACCAAGTGTCAGTCCTTTGAGCTGATATAATGCCGAGAATTTCACATCAAAGCGGCTGGTACTTTGACCACGCAGATAGCTGGTATAAATCGGATCATTCGGATGAACTACGTTGATGTTGTTGCCATTGAATTTCTGATTCAGAAAGCCGAGAGATGCTGCCAGGTGCAGGCGTTGGTCGCCGCTCAGTGGAATGGTGTACGCATAACTGGCATAAGCATTGGAAAGGGTGGTAAACCCGAGTTTTTCCTGTCCGAAATAGGCCCCAACGCCAATATTCTTTTTGGGTAACGGCATACTGAAACTGGCCAGCATGTTGGATGGACTTCCCGGAATATCCCCGTAGAGTCGATTGTTAAAGAAGCTAAGTCGTGACGAAGTATAGGTATTGATACTTGCCGGATTGATGATGGCCGGGTCATGCATGTATTGGTCTATGCGTGAGGCGAGCTGTGCCGTTAGTTGCAGCGATGAAACAACGCATGCCAGCAGAATGAGGTTTTTTAAGTGTTTCATGGACGCTGAATAAATAGGTAACCTTTGATGGTTTTACCGGTGAACCGGTGTTGAATCACGTATAAATAGGTGCCGGTGGATAGGGTTTCACCTTCTTGATTGGTGCCTTTCCAGTCGTTGTTGTATCCGGTTTCTTTCTCAAAAACCAATGACCCGTTGCTGCTGAACACCCGCAAATGCCAATCAGCAAAATCTTTGAGTATGCTCAAATCCCATGCATCATTCATGCCATCGGCATTCGGTGTGATCATGTTGGGCAGCTCCGGCTCACCGGCATTGCCCGGATTTCGCACCTGAACCCGAACGCTGTCGGTATCGGTGCATCCGTTTCCATCCACTACACGCAAAATGAATAAGGTATCGCGTTCTGGATTCACCTTGGTGGAAGGATTATTTGGCGTGTTGCACAAAGCTGAGGGTTCCCAGCGGTAGCTGCTGCCGCCACTTCCATTCAGCACCAGTTCGGCGCCAAGTACCATGGCTGTATCTAAGCCGGCATTGGCCACAGGTGCATTGAACACCCATACCCTGAAACTGTCTGTGGTGGTGCAAACAGCACCGTTATATGCGGTAACGCGGTATGTGCCTGCGTTGCGGATGTAGCGGCTGCGGCTATTTTGTCCATCAAACCAGCGCACGGAATCACCTCCTGATGCCGTGAGCATCAACGAGTCATCCGGGCAGAATGGCAGATTGCCTGTGGGTATGATGCTCAAAGTAGGGCGACTCCTCAGGAACAAAGGTTTGGTGAAGCTGTCGCTGCAACCTTCTGTAGTTTTCAGCACCAGTGTAGCCAGGAAGGTTCCTGCATTCGGATAAGCATGTACCACACTAGCAGCTGTGGTGGTTTGCACGCTGCCGTCGCCAAATATCCAGTGTCTTTCAGCAGCTGTTGTTCCGCTGAGGAGGGACGAGTCGCGCAGGATTACAGGCTCTGGATGGCAAACTTCCGCTGCACCCCAGCGCACCGCCAAAGGCTCCAGAACAACGTATGCCTTGATGGCGCTGTCCACACATCCCCTGTTGGTTCCTGCCACCAGTTTCACACGCTTCAGGCCAGGCGATCCAAACGATTGGATGTTTGTGGCGGGTATCACGGCATTATCCCAGTACCAACGAGCACTGATGATGGTTTGTCCGCCGCTGGCACTGCTCAGGTTGCGCAACTCAAAGCGGTTTCCTTTGAAACATTGGATGCTGTCGTTGCCATTGGTCAGTGGGTCCAGGTCAAAATCGACCTGAGGCAGCCCGTAAACAGTGGCAACGGTGGCTGTGGAATCTGTACAGCCGTTTTGGGTGATTACCGACAAAACAACCGGGAAGTTGCCGGCACTGAACATCACGCGGTTGAAGTTTTGCTGCGTTCCGGCAACAGCTCCGCTGATGCGCCAGGTCCAGCTGCTGATGCTGTCGCCGGGAGTTCCTCCGCTGCCGTTAAAGGAGGCTGCGTTGTCCACACAAACACTGCTGATGGATGCATTTACGCCGGCTTTGGGGAACACTACGAATGAATCTGTACTGGAAGCGATACAGCCATTATTGGTGATTACGGTCAGCTGCACTTGGTATGTTCCGCTGCTTAAGGTATCGAGCAAATCAACAACGGCGGTGTTTCCCACCGGTTTTCCATTGAGTGTGTAAGTCCAGCTGACAACCGTATCGGCCGGATAGCCTGCCGTTCCCTGAAGCAGTACATTCTTGCCAAGACACGCATTGGAGAGGCTTAGCGTGGGATTGGCAGCTTGCAACATGGTCACTGAATTTGAAACAGAATCGGTACAACCAAAGTTGCTGCGCACCACCAGCTTTACCGTGTAGGTTCCGGGTGCGGGGAAGGTATGATTTTCAACCTGAGCGCTGCCAAAAGTGCCGTCGCCAAAATCCCAGCTGCGGGATGCCACACTGCCACCGGGAATAATGCTTTGGTCGTTGAACGTAACAGGCAAACCCGGACAGGCAATGGGCACATTAAACAACACCTGCGGGATGTTGTTCACGGCAACATCAGCCAAGATGGAATCTGCGTAGCCGCTTCCGTTCCAAACCTTCAGGGAAACCTGATAGATGCCGGGTGTGCTGTAGGTGAAAGATGGGTTTTGTGCATTGGATGTATCGGCCAGATTACTGGTGCCAAAATTCCAGAGCCAGCGTGTGATGATGTTTTTTCTGTCTATGGAAGCATCGGAAAACGAAGTGGGGTTTCCGGAGCAGGAATTGCCATAAGTGAAACGGGCGAAGGGTTCAGGGTTACCCAGGGAGTTGAGGCCGCCTGTGGTATTTGCCAGGATGAAAAAACCGGTAGTATCTGTAAATGCAGAAGCAGATATTTCCCCCAGCCTGGGTGCAGTACCCAAGCCACCCAGGTCGGCATAAACGGTACTTCCGTGTGGCAAAGTGAGCAGCCGGAGGCTGTCTACATCGTACACTTCATCGTCTGTAAAGGTGGAATCGTAAGCAACGGCAACTTCGATATCCTGGGGAATAGCTGCGCCAATATGTTGCATTTCCCAGTGATGAACCTTTGAAACAGCACGGATGCCGGCAGGAAGGGTACCGGCTGGTGCGGCAGCAGAGATTAACTGAAATCCGTATAGGTTTAAGTCGTAGGTGCTTTGTTTGATGTTCATCCGCACGGGCCGGAAGTCGTTGTTGCGGCCAATCGGAAATTCCATATTACCTGCGAAAGGATTGCTGTTTTCCAGATAATAGAAACCGTTCACGAAGCTGTTCGCATTGCCTTTGCTGCAATAAGCGTATTCTTTGGTGGCGAAGAGCACGCCAATTTCCGGCGTGATGATGCCGTTATTGAACTGGAGGCTGTCTTGGATATACAGCATCAGGCCTTGCAGGTAAAGTTCAATACCTGTGAAGCCATCCATGGTTAAACTTTTCAGTGTAACGGTATCAGACGCAACCCATAGGAAAGAACGATCCAGCACGACGCTTTCGGGATAATAACCCTTGGCAATATGAATGGTGTCTTGATTTGATGCCACAGATAAGCAGGCATTCAGGGTTTTTTTCGGCCCTTCATATCCAGAGATAAAAATTGGCGTAGATCCATCAAGCGTATCATTGCCGGCCACAACATCAACATAAAACACCTTCGCCTGTAGGCTGAATGCAGTATTTGCGAGTAATCCCAGCATGATAACTGTTCGAAACAGTTTATTCATAATGTGCAAATATATCTGTATCTGCAAAAGTCAATATGACCTGCATCACGTTTGCACCAAAAGCATGCAGTGCAGCATGACATAGAGGTCTATGCCCGATGGGTGATTTATTCAGGAAGCAGCTTTAACATCCTTCAACCTGAGTTGAAGCGTTGTTCGGTTGTTGAACGTATTTTCTTCGATACAATACGCAGCATGAAAACGGTTGTTTCCCGAAACATGGTTGTAGGCTTCGGCAAGTCCGAAACCAATACCATCCATGTGGAGTCCGTTTTGATATACTTGAATTTTGAGGTGTTTTTCCTTCAGAATGCGGGCATTTCCCTGTGCGCACAAATTTGAAGTTTTAAATATGGGCAGCATATTACCCGGCCCAAAAGGAGCCAGTTTTAGAATAGACTGGTAGAAATCCTTGGTAATATCTGCCAGGTTCAGTTCTACATCATATTCAATTTCGGGAACCAGGCTGTGTTCGTTGATGTCTTCCTTCACGATGGCTTCAAACCGTTCCATAAACGCAGGCAGATTTTCGGATTTGATGCTTAATCCTGCCGCGTATTTATGTCCTCCGAATTGTTCTACCAAGTCGCCGCATTTGCCAATGGCTTCATGGATGTCAAAGTCTTTCACGCTGCGCGCAGAGCCGGTAAGCATCTGGTCGGTGCGGCTGAATACGATGGTAGGCTTATAAAATTGTTCTACCAGCCTGCTGGCCACGATGCCAATAACCCCTTTATGCCAATGTTCGCCAAACAACACGGTGCTGCGTTTTTTCATCAGTTCCTCGGAGTTCAGGATCATGTTCACCGCTTCGCGGGTGATATCGCTGTCCAGGTCTTTGCGTTCCACGTTGCGGTCGTTCAACACCTTGGCCAGCTGCATGGAAGTATTGAAATCCTTTTCAATAAGCACCTTCACTGCAGCGCGTGCATCGGCAATGCGTCCGGCTGCGTTGATGCGCGGCCCTACGCCAAACACGATGTCTGTGATGGTGTATTCATCCTTCATCACGTAGTTGTGGAGCAATGACTGAAGCCCGATGCAGGGGTCATTATTCAGTTTTTTCAGTCCGAAATAAGCCAGTACCCGGTTTTCGCCGCGTATGTCCACGATGTCGCTGGCAATGCTTACGGCCACCAGGTCCAGATATTCATCCAGCAGGGAAGGATCCATTCCGGTTTTCTGGATGTAGGCTTGGATGAGTTTAAAGCCAATGCCGCATCCGGAGAGTTCTTTGTAGGGATAGGTACAATCCAGGCGCTTGGGGTCTAAAACAGCAACAGCTTTGGGAATGGTTGTGCCGGGCAGGTGGTGGTCACAGATGATGAAATCAATACCCTGTGCTTTCGCTTCTTCAACCAGTTCATTGCTGCGCACGCCGCAATCCAGAGCGATGATCAGTGAATATCCATGCTCTTTGGCGAAGGCGATGCCCTGACGCGAAATGCCGTATCCCTCTTTGTATCTGTCGGGGATGTAATAATCCATCCGCGGGTTAAAAGACCTGAAGAACTGATAAACAATGGAAACGGCTGTAGTGCCATCCACATCGTAATCTCCGTAAACCAGAATGCCTTCTTTGTTTTTAATGGCCTGTTCAATGCGGTGAATGGCCAAATCCATATCCTTCATGAGGAACGGATCATGCAGGTGTTCCATCTTGGGTTCAAAGAAGCGCATGGCTTCTTCCGGGTCAGAAATGTCCCGCTGAACAAGGATGGACGAAAGTTTTGGATGGATGTTGAGCGTTTCCGTTAACAGTGCCACCTTATCAGCAGGTGGTTGAGGTTTGGCACTCCAACGGTATTCCATAAGCCTACAAAGTTCGTAAAAAACTGTGAACCTTTGAAACTCCTGTCATCAGGTTATGCGTTCGCAAACGGCTAAACCGTGCACCAGGTATTGTTTTCCGCTGAGGTGTTCTGCGCACAGGTAGCGTGTTTTCCGTTTTTCACCCTTCCGCAGCACCAATCCGTTTTGCAGGCGGAACAAACTTCCCGGAGGTAATTCTTCCACAAGATGCTGTCCTGTTTGTTTGTCGTATCGCCGCAGGGTGCGCATCAGGTTGGGGTCGCTGCAGGTGCTGGCTTTGGGGCGGGTCAGGTAGTTGTCGAGTGCCGTTTGCACATCGGCAGGAAGTATCCGCGCGCTGCTTACCGGTGTCATCACCTTGCGAAATTCCTGTTTCCATTCCGGGCCATGCGCCATCACGCGGAACTGGTGTGTGTTCCAGTTGGTGAGATGCGCGATTTCATGAAAAAAGGTAATCGTGAAGGCGTAGGGATTCAGGTCGCGGTTCACGGAAATGCGGTGCTGCCCGTTTTCTGAAGGTGGCATATAGTTGCCGCGTATGCTCTTTCTGGGTTTGGCAATGCGCAGGTGTATGCGGTGTTCCAGCATGTAGTGCGCGGCATAATCCACTACCTGTTCAGGCATGTATTTTCTCAGGATGTCGCACAGCTGCTGCTTTTCCATCGGCCAAGAACCTCAAAGTCTGTTGAGGGCGAGCTCGGAAACGCTGTTGCCTATGCTCAGGCTGCTGGTTGCCGCGGGCGAAGGCGCATTCAACACGTGAATACAGCCTACATCTTCGCGGATCACAAAGTCGTCAATGAGTCCGCCATTGCGGTCACAGGCCTGTGCCCTCACTCCTGCACCTGCAGGTTCCAGGTCGTTCATCTTTATTTCCGGCACCAGCTCTTGCAAAGCTTTGGTAAATGCGCGTTTGCTGTAGGATCGGTACAACTCACCGAGCCCGGTTTGCCAATATTTAGATGCCACCTTGCGGAAGCCCTTCCAGCTCAGGCTTTCCCAAAGTTCGCCCCAGTTGATGTCGCTTTTTGTGTAACCTTCACGGCTGTAGGCAAGCACCGCATTTGGTCCTGCTTCTATTTCCCCGCTGATGCGACGGGTAAAGTGCACACCCAAAAACGGGAAGTTGGGGTCAGGAACCGGGTAAATAAGGTTCTTGACCAACTTTGCCTGCTCCGGACGGATGGCATAATATTCACCGCGGAACGGAATGATGCGCACATCCAGATTCTGCCCGGCCATGGCGGCAATTTTATCACAGTACAAACCAGCGCAGTTGATCATCAAACGGGTTTCATACTGTTCCTTTTTTGTGCTGATAATGGTGGCATTTGCCGCCGGTTTTACCCCAGTAACGGCG
Organism: Bacteroidota bacterium; assembly: GCA_041170785.1. Lineage (GTDB taxonomy): Bacteria > Bacteroidota > Bacteroidia > NS11-12g > UBA955 > REEB481. Next base: position 17,469 of record JBEDND010000252.1, read on the forward strand.
CTGTCAAAATGGATGCTTCCACCCAAGCTGCAGAACACATCGGCCATCTTCTCGGCAACTATTTTGTAATCTACGATACCGGTTTGGGGGACAAAAACGCCTTTGATGCCGGAACAGTGTGGTTCGAGTTCGCGTACCTCTTCGCGGGTAAGGTGGCGCAATCCGGCAAGTCCGTTTTGCACCCCGCGCTGATATATCTGTTCCAATGCCGGCAATTGCTCCTGACGTGTGGCTACGATCACTTTTCCGCAGCGCTCAAAAGGAATCGATTGTTCGTCACAAAACGCCAGCAGCTGGTGGTATCCTTCAATGCAATTCCGCGCCTTCAGGCTTCCCGGTTTGTAATAAATCCCGGAATGAATCACCCCGCTGTTGTGTCCGGTTTGATGGGCTGCCACCTGTTGTTCTTTTTCAAGGATCAGCACCTGCAATTCCGGTTTGGATTGCTTCAAACGCAAGGCTGTAGCCAATCCTACTATTCCTCCGCCCACAATCACTGCATCGTATTTCATGTGTGCGAATTTAAGCGCTTGAACTTATTTGGTTTTCTGTGTGCGCATGCTTTTGACGCCCTTAATTTCCAGGAGGTGTAAATGTCCACTTTGCCGGATTATGCGGCAATCAAACCAGTGGCGAATACTGTCCAGATGATGTGCATGCCAGGCGATATAGCTGCTGCCGGAGTCCAGCTGTTTCCAGTCTTGGGTTCTCATGGGTATACGCATTCCAGGCCAGCGTGTGTACAGCATCAGGGTAGGATTGTAATCGGTGCGTATAATTTGATGATTGGTGTCCGGACGCAGTTCCCGATGTTTTCCCAGCAAATACAGGCTCAGTTCGTCTTCCGGCCCTGGGGCACGCAGTTCAATGGGATCCAGTAAACGTTTCAGGGTTGTCTGACTGTACATGGTGCCAATGGCGGCCATGCATGCGGCAAAGATGATGAGGCGTTTTGTTTGGCTGTGTGCAGGAGCCAGCAACAATCCAGAGCCTGCAGCAAGCAATGGCAGGGCCGGTGCCGCATACCATTCAATTTTGGTCGCGCTCAGGCTCAGCAGGGATAGGAAAGCGCTTGCTTGAAATGCTGCAAAAGCGGCTGACCGGCTGCGCAGCAGCCACAGGCAAACAGCAAATCCCACAAGGGAAACAGGCCACCAGGGGAAGTCTGTAAAGGCCAATTGTTGCAGGTAAAAATACCAGGGTCCGTGGTGTCCTTCGCTGGGTTCCAGAAAGCGTGCACGCACTTCATTTTCCCAAACCGTTTTCAGGTAGCCGGGTGTGTGGTATTCGTGGGCAATGTACCACGTGGCAAGCAGCACCATAAAACCTGTGGCGGTCCACCAAACAGAGGGAAGCTGCAACAGTTTTTTCAGGCTTCCACGGGCAAGTCCCCAAACGAATAAGCCGGGCAGCAGCATCAGGCCTGCGGTGCTTTTGGTGAACAATGCCAGGAAAGTGAATGCCACAAAACTCAGGGCGGATTGCAGTCGGCCTGTTTGTTCAAAGCGGTAAAACGACATCCATGAGGCGCTGAGCCAAAGGCAAAGCAAGGCATCGTAGTCGCCGGTGCGAACCACGTGCTCATCGATCCATCCGGGTGCGGCCATGAGGCTTATCGAGGCCAAGGCTGCCGCCCATTGGTTTCTTGTTTCCCGGTGTACAAAAACAAAAACCAACAGACCCGTGAGCAGGCCGGCAATTGCTGAGGGCAAACGCAGGCTCCACGCGGAAAATCCAAAGAGCTGCGCACTGATTCCCTGTAGCCAAATGAGCAAGGGAGGTTTGGTATTGTAGAAGTCGGGCTGACCATTGAAGGTGGTGTACAGCCAATTTCCCGACTGCATCATTTCCAGGCTGTTTATGGCCTGCCGGGATTCATCCCACAAACGAACGGGCAAGCTGCCAAGGCCGAAAAAAACAGACCAGCAGGAAAAGGTAAACACCATCCAAAACAGGGGTGACTTATGCCAGGGAGTTTGATTCATAGGCGTCCTCCGGCGAGGAAACGACCTGCCGCACATTGCATGCAGCTGCGCGTAGCGCAAAAGCTTTTCCACTGGCCTGTAAGTGCCTGTGAATGTGCGGCATGAGCAGCTATTACCCCTTCTGCCGCCCAATTGCGGATGATACGGTTGTTTTCCGGAGGCAGGGCCTCAAGCAGCATCTTGGCGCGGTTCATCAGGTGTTGATCATGGGTGTACAGCCCGTATGCAAACATAATCGGTGCTGCGGTATTCACCAGAATGTTGAGGCTGGCACCGCTGCCAAGTCTTTTGATGCCTTTGGGCGAAGGCAGTCCGAAGCGGTAATGCTCTTCCCAATAGGCTCCGGCAGCAACATCGAACATCTGGTGCAATTCGCTTACATCCCGATGCGTCATGATGCGGTCAAACAGTCGCTCGTGTTGTTGCATCAGCGCTGCAAACTGAGCAATGCGCAGGGTGGGGAAGTTAGATGGGCGCATCCTCAGAAATTTCCAGGCAGAAGCCTGCATGGGTTGCAAGGTATATTTATGTTGCAAATACGCAAATTCCCGGTGCAGCATGCGCGCATACCCGTCTTTTTGTCCCGACAACAAACCGCTCAGACCGAACAAGAGTGCTTCAAGTTGAAAAGGCTGGTGCCGATGGCGCATCAGGATTCGGTAGTCGAGGTTTTTGGTAAGCTGTGTAAAGGCAGCTTTGTTGGTTCGGAAGCCAAAGTTTGCACCAAGGGTTTGGTACAACACGTATTCCCAGTCGTTGTTGCTGTTTTTTGCCAATTCCAGCAAAGGGGCGCTTTTGTCTGCAAGGCGTTGCATCAGGGCATGTGAGCGCAGCTCATCCAGGATGTCCGGTGGCACCCGCGACAACATTCCTGAACAGGCCAGCCATCCACTGTTGGCGTACAGATCGCACAGCCGTTCCAGCAATTCCGGATCAACCAATGGCTTCAACACCAAGCAAGGCACCATGGTTCCATCTTTGCGGCAAACCTCTGCGTCGTGTTCCCATACCACATGGAGAATCACGGTATTGTACGCTTCATCGTGCTGGTGTCCATGTTTGTTCCAGTCGGAAGCCTTTACATGCAGTTCAACGCTGCCCGCCCAAAGCGCAGCCCCCAGCCGAAGCGTACATTCAGGAAAGTCCGGACCTGCGTCTCGGTGGGCAAAGCCGCGGTTGAACAGTTGCACAGGAATGCCCGAACTGGTGTGTAAATTGTGGCTGCGGAATGATCCCGAGGACCAAATCCAGTGCATCCAATCTTCTTTAATGTAAAACATAAAAAGGTCATAAAAAGCTGATGCAAAATACGTCAGGGTTTGCTTACACGGCAGGCTGAACAAGCAAGGTTAAGGCTTATTGTGTACATTTGCCGGCAGTATCGCTTATGGCATTAGAAATCACCGTCCCGTCTCCGGGCGAGAGCATCAGTGAAGTAACCATTTCCAGCTGGTTGAAGAAAGAAGGCGATTGGGTGGAAATGGATGATCCCATTGCAGAGTTTGAAAGCGATAAGGCCACTTTTGAGGTGAATGCCACCGCTTCCGGCCTCATCGAGCAACTCATAGGTCAGCCCGGCGATACCATAGCGGTTGGTTCTGTGGTGGCTGTGTTGAATACAGAAGCCAAGCGTCCGGAAGGCAGCGCCCCCGCGCCGGCAAAAGAAGAAGCAAAGGTTCCCGAAACCAAAACGGTAGCGGCAAAGCCCGCCGAAGCAGCACCTGCAACTCCCGTAACTTCAGCCGTTGCTTCCGATGTAAAGATTTCACCCGTAGCTGCCCAACTGCTCGAGCAATACGGGCTGCCTGTAAACCTTGTGAAGGGAAGCGGTGGAAATGGACGCATCACCAAGTTGGATGTGCTCGAAGCCATCGTTCAACACGGAGTATTGCGCGGTGCATCCGCCATGCCAGGCGCAAGAAGCGAACGCCGTGAGAAAATGACCAACCTGCGCAAAACCATCAGCAAACGATTGGTGGCCGCCAAGAATGAAACCGCCATGCTTACCACCTTCAACGAGGTAAATATGAAGCCGGTGATGGACTTGCGCAATAAGTATAAAAAGGTATTCGAGGAAAAACACGGCATCGGCCTCGGCTTCATGAGTTTCTTCACCAGAGCCGTGTGCATTGCCTTGAAAGATTGGCCTGCCGTGAATGCGAGCATTGAAGGCGACGAAATTGTGTACCACGACTTCTGCGATATTTCCATTGCCGTTTCTGCACCCAAAGGACTGGTGGTTCCGGTAATCCGCAGCGCCGAACAGTTGAGTCTGGCCGATATCGAAAAAGAAGTGAAACGCCTCGCCGGCAAGGCCCGCGACAATAAACTCACCATCGATGAAATGAGCGGAGGCACCTTCACCATCACCAATGGCGGGGTGTTTGGCAGCATGATGAGCACGCCCATCATCAACCCGCCACAAAGCGGTATTCTGGGCATGCACAACATTGTGGAACGTCCTGTGGTAGAAAACGGACAGGTGGTGATTCGTCCCATCATGTACGTGGCATTGAGCTACGACCACCGCATCATCGATGGCCGCGAAAGTGTGAGCTTCCTGTACCGCGTGAAAACCCTTTTGGAAAACCCCGAGCAGCTGCTCGACGGCAAAAACCCGCTGGAACGGGTACTGAACCTCTGAGCGAAGATTGAACCCAGCCGCCGCTGGTCATCAAATTCAGCCCGCTTATTATTTTCCTTTTGCCTGTACCGGGTGTGTGCCGTACCTTCCCAAGAGAAGATGAAGCAGTATCAGCCCGGCTTGGAACGCAATACGCTCATGCTCCTGAGGAGCTATCAGGCTGCGCACGCCGTATTTAATGGTTTGGCCGCCTTGCAGCTCGCACTGCTCACCAATGAGCGTGCACAGGGCCTGTACCTGCTGAATCTGTTCTCCGGCTACTTGAGGAACCTGAGCGCCCTTGGCGCAGCACCGCACGTCAACTGGATGGAGGAACAAGCCGCGTTACATTCATATGCCGCACTGGAACATTCGCGATACAAACCCGAATGTTCCCTGGAATGGGATGAAGTGCAATCTGTTTACCAAGTACCCGGTTTGCTGTGCATGCCCATGTTGGAGCGGCAGCTGTTCCGCGCTTTGCGCGCCACGATGCCTGTAGTCCTAAAGGTCACGCCACGTGCCGTGGAAGGGGCAATACAGATAGAAGTGCTGGCCAGCCAAGAGCTTCCGGCTTTTAAAACCCTAAAGCTTAAGTCTGAACAGCAATTGCGGATGGAACTATTTGAAGAAAGAATGCAACTGTTCCCGGCAGAAGTCGAATATCGCGAGTATGCGCGCGGAGCTGTTTTAACGCTTAATAAATACCAATCTTTATGATGAAAGCACTCATTGTTGATGATGAAGCAAACAGTCGCCAGGCATTGGCCGCACTGTTGCGTGAATTTGTGCCTGAGGTAACTGTTGTGGGCATGGCCGGAACATTGGCAGAAGGTCTGGAAATGACCCGAAACATGGTTCCTGATCTGTTGTTTCTGGATGTGGAACTGGATGGAGAAAGTGGTTTTGACCTGGCGGAACAACTGCCGGACGATGGCCCGGAACTCGTGTTCACCACCGGTTACGAACAATATGCCTCCCGCGCGTTTCGCAGTGACGCCACCGATTATCTGCTGAAACCTATTGACGTTGCGCAGTTGCGTGAAGCGGTAAAAAAGGTTGCCGAGAAAAAGAAAACAGCAGATGCCGAAAAACGGTATGAAGTATTGATCCAGAATCTGCGCAGTCAGGGTGAAGATCAAATAGCGCTCAGCAGCAGTGAGGGTTTTGTGTTCGTTAAACTCAGAAATCTGATTTATTGCAAGGGTGACGGGGCGTATACATACTTTTTCATGAAAGGCGATGAGAAGCTGACTGTGTCGAAGAACATTGGTGAGTTTGAAGGCTTGCTGCTGCAGCGCGGGTTTTTTAGGGTGCATAAAAGCTACCTCATCAACCTGAATGAACTGCGTCGTTATGTTCGTGGAGAAGGCGGATATGTGGTGATGTCCAATGGTCATCAGGTAGATGTAAGCAAACGGCGCAAAGAGGCGTTTATGGCTACCCTTACCAAATTGTAATGCTATTGTATCGGTTTATTGTATCTGTTGTTTTCTTGCTGCAATCGCTGGAATTGCCGGCCCAGTTGCGCTTCGACAACTATTCGGTAAACCAAGGTTTATCTGCCAGCACTGTGCTGGATCTGATTCAGTCTTCCGATGGATTTATGTGGATAGCCACCGCCGAAGGTTTGAACCGTTACGACGGTCATAATTTCACTGTGTTCCGGAGTCAGCCGATGTCGGCCAACGGATTGCAGGATAATTACCTTACCGCACTGGCGGAAGACCGGCTGAACAGAATTTGGATTGGTGCCAACGACGGGAGTATTACGCTGTACAACAGCCGGAGCGCACGTTTTCAGCGTCGTCCGGAATTTCAGCGCTGCAATCCCGCACGACTACCCATCCTGAGCATAAAATCATCAGCTTCCGGTTATGTGTGCTGGTTGCTGCAACAGGGTGGCGCATGGCTGGCGGAAACAAAAACACCGGAAATCAATCCATTGGCCATACTGCAAAACGACAGCAGCTTTTTGCCTTATTGCATGGGGTTTTCAGCCGATGGGATGTTGTGGCTGGGCGGACAAGGAGGCATCCGGGTTTTAGATCCCGCACATCCCAATCAGGTAAAAGCCTCCTGGCTTATGGAAAGCACGGTGCTGGCCATGGCTTTTCATGGCGCGCATGTGTTTGCGGCTACGTCTTTGGAAGGCCTGAAATGGATTGGCAACGGGAAGGTGCATGCAGTCGAAACACCCGGCAGTGAAGCGCTGTTTCGAAACATCATCGCGATGAAGGCCGATACACGCGGATACCTATGGTGTGCCAACAACTATTTTAACGGCGTACAGCGGTTCAAGATTAAAGACCGTGAGCTCACGGAATCCGTTAGCTGTATGTATAATGCCTTTAGTTCCGAGGGCCTTTCCAACAACTCTGTATTGTGCTTGGAAGAGGACAGGGAAGGCAATGTATGGATTGGCACCCTCAGCGGACTCAGCGTATATAAGCCGCTGAACCAGCAATTTGGCTTATTGCGGCATGTTCCGGGTGATCCCGGTTCCCTTTCCACAGGAAACACTTACGGGTTCTTTGAAGATGTGGATGGAAGTATTTGGTCGGGCAGCCTGGATGGTGGCATCAACAAGATTACACCAGCAGGATTGATCATGCATTATGGCGCAGATAATTGCAGCGGACTACCCTCTAATTCCGTCCGTTCTATTTTTAGGGATGCGCGGGGCAGATACTGGGTGGGTGCCGGCAACGACGGTCTTTTTCGTTTTAATCCCCAAACACGATTCTTTGATAAGGTATTGGATAAAACCGCTGAAGGCCAGCAATTGCAGGAACTTCAGGTGAAGAGTATTACGCAGGCCCCTGATGGTGGATTATGGCTCGGAACCACTGCGGGTTTATGGCGATTCCATGCCGACAGGCATGAATTAACACATTTCAAGATTATTCCTGAAACCCTCAGAAAACAACCGAACCTTCCCGATTACCAAATCATGGAGGTGCGCTATGACCCAAGAAAGAACCAATTGCTTTGTGCCACCTTTGGACATGGGCTGCTTCTGGTTGGTTTGGATGGAACCGTGCGCAAACGCTATACCCAACAAGAAGGGGTAAGCAAAAGCCTCAGCAGCAATAATGTGATGTGCGTAGTGCCCTTGGGTATGGATACCTTGTTGCTGGGAACTTATGGTGGAGGCCTGAATATTCTTGATTGCCGCAGTGAACAGGTTCATACACTCACTACCGCCAATGGCTTATTCAATGATGTTGTTTACGGGTTGTTACTGGATCAAAAAGGAAACTGGTGGATGTCTTCCAACAGGGGCTTGATGGTGTATTCCCCTGCCCAGCGAACCTTCAGGCATCTAAACCAAAGTTCGAGGGTTCAAAGTTTAGAATTCAATGAAGGAACCTACTTGAAAACCAGAGATGGAAGTCTTTGGTTCGGCGGCATCAATGGCATCAACTACTTTAAACCGGAAGCGCTGCGCATCAATATCACGCCACCGCTTACGGCCATTACCGGTTTGAAAGTGATGGAAAAGCCTTTTCCCTTTGACAGCAGCTATAATACAGGCAGCAACATAGTGCTGCGACACAATCAGAACTTTCTGCGGATAGATTTCACCGGTTTGAGTTTTGTGAACAGTGCGCAGAACAAGTTCAGGTATCGCCTGGAAGGATTGGATGAATCATGGATTGAGGCTGGAGACAACCGCAGTGCTTCTTATACCAATCTTCCTCCGGGAAGCTACATCTTTCAGGTGCAGGCAAGCAACGATGACGGTATTTGGTCTGCCATTCCGGCTACATTGAACGTGCAGATTCTACCTCCGTATTGGCGAACCTGGTGGTTTCTTGTGATGATGGGTGGATTGTTTCTCGGCTTGCTTTGGCTGGTGTTCCGCATCCGCACGCGTGCCCTGCGCCGCAACTACCAATTAAGCCTTGCGGAAACAGAGTTAAAAGCACTCAGAGGGCAGATGAACCCTCATTTCATCTTTAACTCCATCAACAGCATACAGTATTACGTGCTGAACAAAAGTGCGGGTGAAGCCTATGCATACCTGGCAAAATTCAGTTCGCTGATGCGCCAGATCCTCCAGAACAGCCGCTTTAGTTTCATTCCACTGGACCAAGAATTACAATCGCTGGAAACCTACCTGGAGCTGGAAAAATTGCGCCTGGATGGCAACCTTGACTACAGCATTTCCCTGAACCAGGGGCTAAGGGGCGCTCAGGTGATGATCCCTTCCATGATTATTCAGCCTTACGTGGAAAACGCCATCCTGCACGGCTTAACACCCATGCCGGATGGCAGACATCGCTTGGATATTTTGATGGAACAAACGGGAAATCACATCTATTGTGTGGTCGAAGACAATGGCATTGGCCGTGAGAAGTCGCAGCAGTTGAATCAGGCCAGGCGAAGCCGACATGAAAGTACTGGTATGAGTGTTACCCGACAGCGCCTGGAAATGTTGAATCGTCGCTTCAAAGACAAAGTTTCGGTTTCCATCACTGATTTGAAATCGCCAAACGGCGAAGCATGTGGCACCCGTGTGGCCATTTATATTCCGGTAAACCTGCACCACGACGATGAAGGCCATCATTATAGATGACGAAACCAAATCCCGCGAAGTGCTGCGGGTGCTGCTTCAGATGGTATGTCCTGATGTTGTGGTCGTTGGCGAAGCCGCCGACATCCGTTCCGGTATAAATCTCATTGCACAAACGCAACCAGAATTGGTGTTTCTCGACATCAGCCTGAAAGATGGCGATTCGTTTCAACTCCTTGAGCATTTGCCTGAGCTGTCATTCAAAACCATCTTTATTACTGCCTATGATGAATACAGCGTACGCGCTTTGCAATTCGCCGGTGTACCTTGTTTGCATAAGCCGGTGGACACCTCCGAACTTTCCGATGCCGTGAAGTTCTTGCGCAAGCAGAGTCTGGGCAATTCTGTCGCAGCCGTGCTCGAAGCCTTGTGGATGCTCAAACATCGCTTTGAGGCCCTGCCGGTTTTGCTGCAAGGACAGCAAGAAATCCTGAAGCTGAAAGACCTTTTATATGTGGAAGCCGTGTTCCCGGGTTGTTTGTGCTACACCACTGATGGACAGATGTATCGACAGGATAAACAATTTGATGCCTATGCTCAGCTGCTCGCACCACTTGGTTTTCTGTGTACCAAAAAATTTTGCGTGAACAGACAGTTCCTTATGGCTTCACAGGAAGACCGACTGATATTGAGCGGAGGCAAAACGCTGCTCCTCAATACGGATAAACAATGATTTTCTTTCGGGATTGCCACAGATTACGAAAACTTACTATCTTTGCAGCCCATAAAAAAACCGGTCAGCCATGCAACCAACCTATAATCCCAGTACCCGCAAGCGCCGCAACAAACACGGTTTCCGCAACAGGATGAGCACTGCCAACGGCAGAAAGGTTCTGGCAGCTCGCCGCGCAAGGGGTCGCCACAAGCTCACCGTTTCCGACGAACGCGGGCACAAAGGTTAAGCACCTAAAGGCGGAACCATGCGCAAAGCAACGCTGCGCAGGGACGAAAGACTTCGGGGAGCAAAGCCAATCAGCGCTTTGTTTCAAAAATCCTTCTCTGTAGGACAGTTTCCCTTTAGGATAAATTGGGTCCTTGCCCAACCCTCTTCTGTACATGTGCGTGTCGTATTTGTGGTTTCTGCGCGGAGATTCAAAAAGGCTGTTACAAGAAACCGTATACGCAGGGTACTTCGAGAACTCTATCGCCTGCACAAATACACACTATTGGATTTTTGCAAGGATAAAAACACGCATCTGAATATCGCATTGATGTATCATGGAAGTGATGAGGTGGCTTACCATCAATTGCTTCAAACCTATCTTCGCTTGCTTGAAAAATTAAAGGCAGATGTTGCGAAACATATTGATTAGCATTTTGGTGTTTTTTGTGCGTATCTACCAAAGGATGATCTCGCCGATGATTCCGCCTTCCTGTCGCTATACACCAACCTGTTCACAGTATGCGGTAGAAGCCTTACAAAAACATGGACCCTGGAAAGGACTGAAGCTGGCCATCAGGAGGATTGGTCGTTGTCATCCTTGGGGTGGAAGCGGATACGATCCCGTTCCTTAAACCGAAGGTCTGCCCAGTCCGGAGCGGCTGAGTTTCCAGGACAGCAACAAACTCAGCAGCAACAATAACCCGGCCCCGGTATAGGGAAAGTGGAAATCAATGCTGTATAAAAAGCCGGCGATGAGTGGACCAATGCCGCGTGCAAGGGCGCCTGTACTTTGCAGGGCTCCCAGGGTCTTGCCCTGCGCCTGTGGGTCGGTATTCACTGAAATTAAGGCGTTTACTGAAGGCATAATCATCCCATTTCCAAGCGCAATCAACAATAAACTGAAGGCGGTGAACAGGTAAAACCATGGAACAGGCGGAAAGGGAATGCCCACAATACCAAAGCAAAGCAGCAAAATGCCGAGCATCAGCAGTTTGGGTGCGCCCATCCATTTGGTAAAATATCCGATAAACAAGCCCTGAATCAAGGCACTGCATACGCCGATAAACCCGAACAAGTTACCGGATTGGGCATTGTTCAAGGAAAACTGTTCCTTCCAAAGCAAACTGGCATTGGTTTGCATCATGCTGAATGCAACAATTACCACGAAGTTGATGAGGAACAATGCCCCAATCAAAGGGTGGTTTAAAGCCGTCCCAATGGCCTGGAACGACTGAAACCAGGGTTTTCTGTCGCGGGTGCGCTGTGTCAGCGATTCAGGCAGGGTAAACCAGGCAAGTACAAAGTTGAACAGGCAGAGCACTCCGGTGAAGAATCCAATGTGGTGCATTCCACCTTCTTTTGCCAACCAACCACCAATAGGCGGGCCAAAAACAAAACCCAATCCAAAGGCAGCGCCAATCAGACCCATACGTTTTGCGCGTTCATGCGGCGGGGTAATGTCGGCGATATATGCCTGCGCTGCTGAAATATTAGCGCTTCCGATCCCTGAAATCAGGCGTGCCAGGAGTAAGGTCCAGAAACTACTGCTCCAGCCCAACACAAAATAACCTGCCGAGGTAATGAGTATGGAGCCCAGGATGATGGGCCTGCGGCCCCGATGGTCGCTGATGTTGCCCCAAATGGGCGCAAAGACAAACTGCATGAGGCTGTAACTGGCAGCAACAATGCCGGTAAGTACATCTGCATCCCAGTTTAAACCTGCTTTTAGCGCAAGCTCTTTGGAAAAAACAGGTAGGATGGGAATGGCAATGCCAAAGCCCAATAAATCAATGAAGATGGTTAGGAAGAGGGTGAGCAGAGGGCTGCGTTTCATAAGTTCAGGCCTTTCAAAGCCCAACCGGCATGTAAGGGCTTTTTAAAATCCTGTTCCAACTGAGCAAGCTGTGTGATGGTGAGGTCGTAGTAATCGTTGTCAGGATGTATTGCTCCGGAAGCAATTTTGGGCAATAATTGGCTGCGGTGGATCAATTCCAAACCTTGGTTGGTGGCCAAAGGCACCAGCAAACGATTGAAGAAATCGATGCCTTTGATGCTGCCGAAATCCTGCAGCAAACGAAATGCCTTGTCGATGCTGCAACCAGAAGGAGCTTCCATCTGTTCATCCACGGCAATAAGCACAATATGGTCCAGCATGATGTGGAAAGCTGCGGAAAGGCTGTTTCCATGCGATTTCCAGGAAGCTGTAAAACGCGCCAGTTGTGCACCCAGTTCTTCCTGATCAGGAGCTTCTAATTTCCGGTCTGCCAGGAAGAACCATATGCGGGCATGCGGAGGCAATGGTATGCGCATGGTCAAAGGTTTCCGGCGCGACTTACCAACTCTGCAATGTCCATGACGGCAACCTGTTCCTCTTTACCGGCATGCTTCACGCCATCGCGCAGCATGGTCATGCAGAAGGGACAGTTTACCGCAATGATGTCAGGTTGTGTTTCAAGGGCTTCTTCACTGCGTTCGGTATTGATTTCTTTGGAGCCCGGTTCCGCTTCCTTGAACATCTGAGCGCCACCGGCACCGCAGCAAAGGCCATTGGTCCTGCAGCGTTTCATTTCCTTCAAATCGGCATCCAAACGCTCAATAACCATCCTGGGGGCTTCGTAGATATTGTTGCCACGACCCAGGTAACAACTGTCGTGGTACACAATTTTGCTCCCCTTAAAAGCACCGCCTTCCACCTTTAGCCTGCCGCTTTCAAACAACTCGTTGATGAAACTGGTATGATGCATGACTTCATAAGTACCTCCAAGCTGTGGATATTCATTTTTTAAGGTATTAAAGCAATGTGGGCAGGTGGTAACAATTTTCTTGATGCCATAACCATTCATCACAGCAATATTGTTCATGGCCATCATTTGAAACAGGAATTCATTTCCAGCGCGTTTGGCGGGGTCACCGGTGCAACTTTCTTCCGCGCCAAGGATGGCAAATTCGATCTGTGCAGCTTCCAGTATTTTCGAAAAAGCTTTGGATACGCGTTGTGCACGTTCGTCGAAACTTCCGGCGCAGCCAACCCAAAAGAGCACTTCAGGACTTCGGCCTTCGGCCGCATATTCAGCCATGGTTTTTATTGCCATACGATTTGGTCATGCGAATTTAGCCAAGGTGCATGCACTTGCAACAAAGCCACTCAGATTATCCATTATGCGGTTGCTCATATATTTTATGCAAAGGCGGGTCTAAATTTGTTGCCTCAACATGAACGCAGCAGACCTGAGCATTGGCGAATCAGCGCTGATTACTTCGGCAGCCGATCATCCCGTGGCGGCGCGCCTGGCCGAAATGGGCTGCCTACCGGGTGTAAGGATTCAGCTTTTATTTGAAGCGCCATTTGGCGATCCACTGGCTTTTGAAATAGGGGATGGATATTTATTGAGCATGCGCAAGGAAGAGGCGGCCTTGTTGGAAGTGGTGAAAACACAATGAACGAACCCGTAGCGCGATACATTGTCCTTGCGGGAAATCCCAATACAGGAAAAAGCACCTTGTTCAACAGGCTTACCGGGCTGCGGCAAAAAACCAGCAATTTGCCTGGCACTACTGTGGAACGCAGGGCAGGTAGCTGGATGTTGAAGGGAAACAGATGCAACCTGGTTGATTTACCCGGTTCATACAGTTTGTTTCCTGCCAGTGCTGATGAAGCAGAAGTGGCCATGGTTCTGGCCTCAGAAAGTCATACACCTGATTTGATTGTGTACGTAGCAGATGCAACCAATCTGCGTCGTCATCTGCTCATGTTTGAAGAAATGGCTGAACTTGGCATTCCGATGGTGTTGGCTTTGAGCATGATGGATATGGCCGCCAGCAAAGGGATGCACATCAGCATTGAGGATTTGTCGCTCAAACTTGGGGTGTTGGTGGTTCCTGTGAACCCGCGCACCGGTGAAGGGATTTCAATGCTTGAAGCAGCTGCGGCCAAAACAAACAGTTCATGGGCCAGCACTTCACATGCAGGCACGCCGGCTCAGGCCATGAATAAATTGAGGAATTATCTGGCGGGGCAGGATTCCATCACCCCCGACCAACGACGCAAAGACACCAGCAGACGTTTCACATTTATCGGCAGTATTGTAGATGCGGTACAAACAAAGAGTGTCCCGGTGAAGCATTCAGCCACGCGCATCCTGGATCGCTTGTTCACCCATAGAATTTGGGGTTTTGTGCTTTTGTTTTTCATGTTGTACCTCATTTTTCAATCGGTGTTTTACCTGGCTGAAGCTCCGATGGGATGGATTGAAGAGGGGATGTTTGCCCTGGGAAGCTTTGTGAAGTCAAGATTGCCCGAGGGGTTTTTCAACGGATTGGTCAGTGGGGGCATCATTCCAGGTCTTGCCGGTGTATTGGTATTTATCCCGCAAATAGCCTTGTTGTTCTTATTCCTCTCCATTCTGGAAGACAGCGGCTATATGCCCAGGGCCAGCTTCATCACCGATCGCCTGATGCGCAAAGCCGGGCTGAATGGACGTTCGGTAATTCCATTGGTTGGTGGCATGGCCTGTGCCATCCCCAGCATCATGGCGGCCCGAACCATTCCAAACCTGAAAGACCGGCTCATCACCATCTTTGTGACACCGTTGATGAGTTGCAGTGCCCGTTTGCCGGTTTATGTGTTGCTCATTTCTTTAGCCATTCCGGAAGGATTTAGAATAGGCATTTTCGATGCCCGCGGATTGCTCCTCACCTTGATATATCTATTAGGGGCCATCACGGCACTTGTGCTGGCTGCCGTGACGAGTTTGTTTATCAAACAACGCGGCAACTCAGGTTTCATCATGGAATTGCCGGATTACCAATGGCCGAGGTTTGCCAATATATTCCAAGGGATGTACCAGCGCTGTAAGGCATTTGTATGGCAGGCGGGCAGCATCATCCTGATCATTTCCGTAGTGCTTTGGTTCCTTGCCTCGTTTGGTCCGGGTAATGCAATGGAAGAAGCCGGTGCAAAAGCAGTAGTTCTTGCCACCAGTCGGGGAATGGATGAAACAACCACAGCGCAATTGCAATCAGCAGCAATGTTGGAGCATAGCTATGCCGGAATGCTGGGAAAAACCATTGAGCCGGTTATAGCGCCACTTGGTTTCGACTGGAAAACAGGCATCGCACTGATTACCTCGTTTGCGGCCCGGGAAGTTTTTGTAGGCACCATGAGCACCATCTATGCAGTTGGTGCTGATGATGCACAGGGTATCAGGGAGAAAATGGCTGCGGAAACAGACCCATTGACAGGTGCGCAACTGTATGGAATTCCATTTGCACTCAGCCTGATGGTATTCTATGCCTTCGCGCTGCAGTGTATGAGTACCCTGGCCGTTGTGCGTCGGGAAACGGGTTCGTGGAAGTGGCCCGTCATTCAACTGATTACCATGACAGGCCTTGCCTATGTCGCCAGTTTTATTACCTACAAGCTGGCAAACTTTTTCTACTGAGCGCTGTTTTTACCTAAATTTGCAGATTCTACGGAGTCTGTGTATCTGTCTATTTATTAAATACAGACAGCACATTATCAGCGTAGCAACATCAGCGCATGAGACAACTAAAAATCAGTAAACAGTTTACCAACAGGGAGAACAAGTCGCTCGACAAGTACCTCAATGAAATTTCCAAAGTTCCCATGATTGATGCCCAGGAGGAGGTTGAACTCGCCCGCCGCATCAGGGAAGGCGATCAGGCTGCTTTGGAAAAACTGGTAAATGCCAACTTGCGCTTTGTTGTTTCTGTTTCCAAGCAATACCAAAACCAAGGCCTTACGCTGGGCGATTTGATCAATGAGGGCAACCTGGGCCTGATCAAAGCGGCCAAGCGTTTTGATGAAACCAGGGGGTTTAAATTTATTTCTTACGCCGTTTGGTGGATTCGTCAAAGCATTCTTCAGGCATTGGCCGACCAGAGCCGTATTGTGCGCCTTCCCCTGAACAAGGTGGGCAGCATCGGCAGGATTACACAAGCGGCCTCGAAGCTGGAACAGGAACTGGAACGCGAACCAACGCCCGAAGAAATTGCGGAATCGCTGCAAATCCCGGTTACAGAAGTTGAAAACGCATTGCGTTCCTCCGGAAGGCACCTGAGCATTGATGCACCGCTAACCGAGGGCGAAGACAATACCTTGTTGGGTGTGTTGGATCAGAATGACGAACCCGACCCCGATACTCCGCTCATCAACGAGTCACTTCAGAAGGAAATCAGCCGCGTAATCAATACCCTCAGCGACAAAGAGCGTGATGTGTTGAAATACTACTACGGACTGGATGGTGGCCCTGCGCATACTTTGGAAGACATCAGCGAAAAGGTTGGTCTGACCAGAGAACGCGTGCGCCAGATAAAAGAAAAAGCACTACGCCGATTGCGTAAAAGCAGCAAGAGTAAAATCCTGAAAGCATACTTAGGTTAAGGATGCTAAGTTCAGCGACACGAAATCTTCATCATGACAATAAAAAAACCCGGCTATTTGGCCGGGTTTTTTTATTGCGTGGCTCTTGATGTCCCTTAGCGCAACACGGTAACCGTTCCACGGAAACTGTAGAATCTGCCGTCGATGTAGCGCAGCCAAACTGTCCAGGGATATACACCTTCAGGAACGGCCTTGCCGTTGAAGGTTCCATCCCATCCCTGATTGGGGTTTTTATTATCCCAAATCAATTCGCCCCAACGGTTGAACAACTGCATGTGGTAACTGATGGTACCAGACAAACCAACCGGTCCCCAAACTTCGTTTTTGGTATCGCGATTTGGCGTAAAGGCAGTGGGAACCCACCACATAAGCTCTGGTTTCAGGAGCAGAAACTTCACATCGGTAGCGGAACAACCATCGGTATTGGTTACGAACAATTCAATGCGCATTCTTCCGGTATCGTTGAACGTGATTTTTGGATTCTGCATGGTACTGCTCTGCCCGTCACCGAAAGACCACAACCAATCGGTTGCGCCGGTGCTCCGATCTGCAAACTGATAATCGCTTTCAAAACCTCTGGAGCCAAGATGTGTGCTGGTGAAATTGGCTACAGGTTTTACCAAGGAAAGTGCGGCACCCGGAACGCTCAGGGTTGTAGAACATCCCTGATCAGATACTGCGGTGAAGCTTACGGTAAAGGTCCCGCTGTTGGTGTATTTATGCGTTGGGTTCTGAGTGGTAGCAGTTCCACCATCGCCAAAGGTCCATGCATAGGATTGAATGCTGCCCGGAACAACTGAAGCATTCCCTGTGAAAAAGAAATCTTCTCCCTGACATGCAGTATCTGAAGTAAAGCTGATGCTTGGGCTTGGATACACATACAATCCCATATCTGCGGAATCGCTGCAACCAAAGTTGGTGCTTACAATTAAGGTAGTTCTGTAGCTGCCAATAGCGCTGTAGTTGCGGTTGGCAGGATTCCGTACAGATGAAGTTACGCCTTGATCCAAGTCCCATGCATAAGCGGTGATGCTTCCTTCACGAACAGTGGAATTATTGGTTATGACGAAGGAGTGTCCATCGAAGCATTGTGTGCTGTCATTCACGGCATAGGCCGCGTTGGGCTTGTCATAGATGCGTACGTTTTTAAAGATGGTATCATTACATCCGTTGGCACCCTGAGCAACCAAACGCACCTTGAATCTTCCGTAAGTGATGTATTTTTTGCTTGGATTTGGATTGTTACCTGTGGAAGTGCCATCGCCGAAGTCCCAGGAATAACCTGAAATGCTTCCACCGTTAAAATAGGAACCGTTGGTGAATCGGGTGGTATTGCCCAGGCAGGCGCTATCAGGTGAAGAACTAAAGAATGCTGTAGGTCCGGGCAGTACGCGTACCTGCTTGCTGATGGTATCCAAACATCCATTCGCATTTCGGGCGATGCTGCGCACGGTATAGGTTCCGGTATCTGCATAGGCATGGCTGCGCACCATTCCGGTATCACCGGAATTATCTCCGAACGTCCACAAACGCTGCAGGTAGCTGCCGGTTCCTGTGAAGGTGAAACTGTTCCCTGATATACACTGACTGCTCTTGCTGATACTGAAGTCGGCATTGGGCTTGCCGTACACCGTTGCGGTAGCGGTAGTGGTGTCTTTGCAATTCTTATTGGAATTGGAAATAAGGGTAATGGTATAGGTTCCTGATGTGGCGTAGCGCTTATTCCTAATCAACAGCGCTGTATCATTGTTGCCGTCACCCAGTGTCCATGTTCTGCCTTTCAAAGCACCGCCAACAATGCTGCTGCTGTCTTTGATTCGGAATGCCGGACCGTTGATACAGCTTGCCGGTGGCGTGAGGTTGATGCGGGCCGTTGGATGCGGATAAACCTGAATTCTGCCGCGAACGGAATCCCTGCATCCTACATCTGAAGTTGCTGTGAGGGTGAAATTTACCGCCCCAGCAGCCGTAAACGACTTTCTGATGGTATCTGTATTGATGTAACTCTGTCCCGGGAAGGACCAGTCAAAAAGGTAGCTGCCAAGAGGTATGGTGGTCTTATTGATGAACGTGAAGTTATTTCCGCGCAGACAGAAACCGGTATCATTAACGGTATATCCCATCAACGGCTTGGGCAAAACCACAACCGAAGAGTCCATGGTGTCGCGACAGCCAAAGCTGGTAATTACAATATGACGTACCGTAAAGGTGTCGTGTATGTTGTACGATTTTGAAGGTGCCGGACCACCACCCAAGCTGGCATCTCCCCATTGCCAGTTGTAGGAGCGAATGGTTCCCGCGGGCGTCGTGGATGAAGCAGTAAACTTGAAGGGCGCGCCTTGGCAGTTTCTGTTTGTATCTACCGTGAATGCAGCCGTTGGACGGGCATAAACAGATAGTACGCCGCTGGTGCTGTCTGTACATCCTTTTTGTGTCTTGATAAAATACTGAAGCACGTAATTTCCCGTATTCTGGAATGACACCTTGATGCGTTCTGTGTCCAATATGGAGTCTTTGGAAGGGTATTTCACCACCCATCGGAAGCTGGAAATCTTGTCGTTGGTCACCTTGCTGGAGTCCCTGAGCGCAAAGTAGTTGTCTCCAAAGCAGGGCAATGCGCTGTCTGCCGCATAAGCAGCCGTTAATTTATTGGCGAATACAATGCGGGTAGAATCAAACACAGTGCAATTGGTAGAAGTATCCAAGACACGCAGCCAGTATTTTCCGGGTGTGGTTACCTGAAATGTTTGTTTATTGCTGCTGTCCTGCCATTTATATAAGAATTTACTGCTGAAGCCGGCATCCAGGGTCAGCTTCAGACTGTCGGCACAAACCAGGGTAGAATCCGGGAAGTTGGGTGAAGGGCCAGGAAATACATCCACTACTTTTGTGCGAACCACACTGTCAAACGTGCCACAAATACCTGGCACCTTAACCACCATGCGGGCAATATAGCTGCCCGGCTTCTCGTAGCGATGCGTCACTTTGGATCCGGTATCTTTTCCGCCATCGCCAAAATACCAGGTATAACCCAGCGCGTTGGTTCCCGAACCAATAAAAGATACCGGATACGAAGGACAACGGTTTGGCTGGATCATGGTGATGTTGTAGCGCAAATCTTCAAAGTTGGCTCCTGAGTAGTAGGCATAGCTTTCGTAGTTGCCAAAGCCATAGGTCATCACCTGGAATCCACTGTCGCAGGTGAGGTTATGAGATCCGTAGTACGCCAGTTTGATCTGTGCATAACACATGTTGTTGCATGAATTCGTAAAGCTGCCCGCAGAAACGGCAGCGCCATTCAACTTGACACGGTTCTTGAATTTCTGGTCAACAATTACGTTTACATAATGATCGGTAAGGTTCTTGGTGTTTGCCGTTCCCACAGTTGCTGAACGTACTGTTTGATCGCTGGCGGGCACCATCACCATGGCCGGATCCCCATCATTCAATCCACTGCAGTTGTTGCCTTTCATGTATTGGGCAACCATCACGGGCTTATTGGATGTGATGCAACGCGCCGACTCCGTGCCAACATTTTCCTGGTACCAGCTCGTGCGGTTAAAGGTTCCAACCGAGGTTCCCCCAACGAAAATGGTGGTATTGTCCTGCAATGGATACACGCGGTATAGGTAACCGTTTCGGCTGGAAACAAATGGACTGATGAAGTACTTCATCCCCCAAACGTTGGTTGGGTAAAGTTGCCCCCACAAATGTTCCCTTCCCTGACATGAGGCAGAAGGCAGAATAACACTTTCCGCTCCGGAAAGTACATTGATGCGTTTACATGCATTGCGCACGCGCACCACGGTGCCGCTCAAATCACCTGCCGCTGAGGGCGGATTGGCTGTGCTGCCATCGTTGATATGGCTCTGTACCTGATAAACCTGACCCCGTGATAAGGTTACATAAAACGGTGTTCCCGCTGTTTTTCCATTGGCAGTGCGTACCCTGGGTATGATTTCCACCGGGGTATTGTCGTCAACACCAATGATGGTAAACTGCGCCTGTGAATACTGCGCCGTTCCGAATCCGGGATTTGTGCGGTAGGTTGGCGTGTAGCTGGAAATAATAAACTCGGTGTTGTAGGGCAGCGCAGTAACCGGAAGTACAAAAGTTCCGGAGGTGCGGAACTCCTTCAGGTTCAACAGGTACACATACACCGGATCTTTCGAACGAACCCTGCATCCCAAGTTCTGAACGGTTTCAGAACCCGTTACGTAGTAGGTGGAAATGGGCATATTCACACGGGTAACTTTATTCGCCGTTACAGAATAATTCTTCAGTGAGCCGGTTACCCTCGGGTTCTCGATGGTGAACGTGGTATTGACATCGCTGGTCACGAAAACCAGCATACTGTCTGGGTTCAGGTCAATCTGAGGAAAGGCGAAAAAAAAGTCGGTCCCTTTAGAAGAAATCTGCGCGTGGCCGGCAGCCGTGGCAAATACTCCCACCAGAAAAAGTAAGATTCTTTTCATAATCACTTTAGCGCGTAAAGTTAGTCAAATTTGTGACGCTCTATTGTCACAGAATTGTCATGGAAATGTCACGCGAGTGGAAACAGTAAAGCGTTTCCCTTAGCAGGTAATGGCACCGCTGCCCAACAAAGCGCCATCAACATACCAGGCGGCGAACTGCCCCGGTGTTACGCTTTTTTGGGGTGTTTCAAAGCGTATATACATGCCTTCATCTGTGTACAAAAGCCGCGCAGGGAACGGTGTTTGCCGGTACCTGATGCGCAACAGCACATCCATATCCATACCCACGTCCAGGGCCAAATCTTCCCGGATCCAATGCACGTCGTTGCGGGCTATAAACAACCCATTGGTGTACAGGCCGGGATGTTCAACACCCTGCCCGGCAAAAACGAGGTTTTCGTTGGTATCTGTTTGCAGCACAAAAAGCGGTTCTGCCAGCCCGCCAATTTGTAAACCTTTGCGTTGGCCAACGGTGAAAAAATGCGCACCCTGATGGGTGCCCACCGAAACGCCGTCTTTGCGTTGCCAATCAATGGGGCAGTTGATGCCCAGCGCATTCATGTCGCGATGCTGCAGTTTGGGATGGGTGGCGGGGATTTCAATCACCGTTCCCGGCTTGGGCTGAAGCTGCTGCTGAAGAAATACCGGCAACTTCACTTTTCCCACGAAACACAAACCCTGAGAATCCTTTTTTCCTGCGGTGTGCAGGCCTGCATCAGATGCCAGTTTCCGCACTTCTGCTTTTTGCAGGCCTCCAATAGGAAACAGCGCTTTGGCCAATTGTTCCTGTTTGATCTGACAGAGAAAGTAGCTTTGGTCTTTGTTCAGGTCCAAGCCGCTGAGCAACTGAAACACAAGCTTACCGTCGACTTCTACTTCAGCTTTCCTGCAGTAATGCCCCGTTGCAACATAGTCGGCGCCCAGCTTCAGGGCCGCTTCAAGGAATACGTCGAATTTGATTTCGCGGTTGCACAGTACATCCGGATTTGGAGTGCGGCCGGCGGCATATTCCGCGAACATGTACTCCACGATTCGATGATGGTAGGCTTCGCTTAAATCAATCACCTGAAATGGAATACCGAGTTTTTCAGCCACCAGCATGGCATCATTGCTGTCGTCAATCCATGGGCATTCATTACCTATGGTCACGTCGGCGTTGTGCCAGTTGCGCATGTACATGCCAATCACCTCGTGGCCCTGCTGTTTCAGCAATAAGGCGGCCACTGATGAATCAACACCACCACTTAATCCAACAACAACCCGGGCCATGTTGCAAAGATACCTGAGCCGCGGTTCTATTTGCCAGTGTATCTGTCTGAACTGCCTGTCTCCCGGGGAAATGCGTTAAATTCGCGCCCTCATGGAAAGACGTGTCCGCGTGCGCTTCGCACCAAGCCCAACTGGCCCTTTACATATTGGCGGGGTGCGCACTGCACTATACAATTACCTGTTTGCAAAGAAACACGGCGGCGATTGCCTGCTGCGTATTGAGGATACGGATCAAAACCGTTTTGTACCCGGTGCTGAAGCGTACATCACTCAGGCGCTGGCTTGGGTGGGCATTCGGTTCGACGAAGGCCCGGAACAAGGCGGTCCGCATGCGCCTTACCGCCAAAGCGAACGCAAGCCGATGTACCGGCAGTATGCAGATCAACTGCTGCAGGCCGGTCATGCCTATTACGCCTTCGATACACCTGAAGAACTGGACGCCATGCGCGAGCGACTGAAAGCGGGAAGCATGCCCGCGCAGTACGATGCCGTGAGCCGCATGAGCATGAATAATTCGCTCACCCTGCCCGCCGACGAGGTGCAGCGCAGGCTTGAAAATGGAACTCCCTATGTGGTGCGGATCAAGCTTCCCCGGAAAGAAGAAGTGCGCTTTCACGATGCCATCCGCGGTTGGGTGGTGGTGAATACCAGCCAGATGGACGACAAGGTGTTGTTCAAAAGTGATGGCATGCCCACCTACCATCTGGCCAATGTGGTGGATGATTACCTGATGAATATCAGCCACGTGATTCGCGGTGAAGAATGGTTGCCCAGCGCGCCCTTGCACGTGATGCTGTACCGTTACCTGGGTTGGGAAGAGGTGATGCCCGTATTTGCACATTTGCCACTGTTGCTTAAGCCGGAAGGAAATGGAAAGCTGAGCAAGCGCGACGGAGATCGCCTCGGATTTCCTGTGTTCCCTATGGAATGGAAAGACCCTGCAAGCGGCGAAATATCCTCGGGTTACCGGGAAACCGGCTATTTCCCGGAAGCCGTAGTAAACATGCTCGCCCTGCTCGGATGGCACCCCAGCTTCAACAGGGAATTGTTTACCATGGATGAACTTATAGAGGCATTTAGTCTTGAAAAGGTGAGTAAGAGTGGTGCCAAGTTTGACCTCGACAAAGCCCTGTGGTTCAACCATCATTACCTGATGGAACGCCAGCCTGAAACCATTGCCCATGATTTGCTTCCCCTGGCTGCCGCTGCAGGATACCACACAGAGGTTTCCTACCTCGCCGAAGTGGTTCGCCTGATGCGTGAAAAGGTGAACTTCCCCGGTGAAATCATCCGCGACGGATCTTACTTCTTCCTGGAACCGAAGGAATATGACCAGCAGGCGCTGGGTAAAAAGTGGAAACCGGAAACCCCTGAATTTCTGCGCAACCTCGCTCTGGCTTATGAACAGTTGGGAATGTTGGATGCAGCAGCTGCCGAAGAAGTGTTCAAGGCACAATGTACCGCTGCCGGTCAAAGTACAGGACAGTGGATGCAGTTGCTTCGTCTGGCCATCAGCGGGGCTGCCGCCGGACCACCACTCTATGAAATGATTGCCCTTCTGGGGAAAGATAATGCGGCACAACGCCTCCGTACCGCTGCCGAAAATATGAAACCCTGAGGTTCAATCCTCCCGAATCCTTATTTTCGCCCGGATTAAAGCCGACTATGATGTCTTTCAAGCGTTTAAATACCTTGCTGGGTTGGGTAACTTTTGCAGTTTCCTTCCTGGTGTACATGCTCACTTTGGAACCATCCGTGAGTTTATGGGATTGCGGAGAATTCCTTTCTGCTGCCTATAAACTTCAGGTAGTGCATCCTCCGGGAGCGCCATTTTTCCTGTTGTTGGGAAGGATTTTTTCCATTTTTGCACCCAACCCTGCCATTGCAGCCGTGTTCATCAACGCAATGTCTGCCGCTGCCAGCGCGGGCTGTGTGATGTTTACCTTCTGGATTACCACGTACCTTGCACAAAAAATGCTGGGTAACGGTAACGATGCAGAAGCAGGTACCGGACGCAACATCCTCATCTTCGGAGCCGGCCTCACCGCTGCATTTTCCAATACCTTCCTCGATACATTCTGGTTTAGCGCTGTTGAAGCCGAAGTATATGCACTCAGCTCGTTCTTTACCGCCATTACCTTTTGGGCGGTTTTGCGCTGGGAACAAGATGCCGATAAGCCGGGCGGAGATCGCTGGCTGATCCTGATTGCCTACCTCACCGGCCTGGCCATTGGAACGCACTTGTTGAACCTGCTGGTGATTCCGGCCGTTGCCTTTGTTTATTATTTCCGTCGTTATGAGGTTACCCGCAAAGGCCTCATCATCGCGTTCCTCATTGCCCTTGGGGTGCTGGGTTTCATCATGAAAGGAATCATCCCCGGAACGGTTTGGTATCTGGCCAATATGGACAAGCTGTTTGTGAACAGTCTTGGAATGCCTTTCTACAGCGGTGTACTGTTTGGCATCGCGCTGCTGATTGCAGGCCTGGTTTACGGAATCAGATACAGCATCCGCACAGGGAAATACCTGCTGAATCTGGCCATGCTTTCGGTGAGCTTTATCCTGCTGGGTTACTCTACCTACACCATGGTGGTGCTTCGTTCCATGGCCAATCCCGCCATCGACATGAACAATCCGGAAGACATGTTCAACCTGTTGAGCTACATCAACCGCGAACAATACGGCGACCGCCCGCTGGTTTACGGTCCGTATTTCAACGCGCCTCCGGTAGAAACCGAAGAAGTGGGTGAGAAATGGTACGCAGATTCTGCGGAGTACAAATTGGCCGGTGCCAAATACGATTACAAATTTGACGAACGCTATACCACCTTGTTCCCACGAATGGGCAAGGCCAAGGAAAACGATGATATTGGCTACCGTTACTGGGGTGGCATGGAAAAAACCCAGGGAATGATCAACGCCCTGCAGAATAAGGCTGCCCAGGGAGGTTTGTCGGAAGAAGAACAGGAACAACTTCGTGCGCTCCGCGCACAGAAGCCCACCTTTGCCAACAACCTCCGTTATTTCTTCAGCTACCAGCTGTACTACATGTACATGCGCTACTTCATGTGGAATTTCGTAGGCAGGCAAAACGACCAGCAGGCCATGCTGGGCAACACGCAATTTGATGGCAACTGGCTGAGTGGTATCGCGCCCATTGACTACCTGAATACCGGAACGCAGAAGAACCTTCCCGATGATCTGAAGAACAACAAAGCCAGAAACACATATTTCTTCCTGCCGCTCATCATCGGCATCATCGGTATGTCGCTGCAGTTTAAAAAACGCAACAAGGATGCGTGGGTGGTGATGATTCTGTTCCTCTTCACCGGCATCCTCATCAACGTGTACATGAACCAGCCTCCATTTGAACCGCGTGAACGCGACTATTCCGTGGTGGGTTCGTTCCAAACCTTCTGTATCTGGATTGGCCTGGGTGTATTGGGCATTGCAGAGTGGTTGCGCAAATACCTCAAAAACGCCCGCAATGCAGCTATGGCTGCCAGCGCAGTAGCCCTGTTGGCGGCTCCCGTGCTCATGGCTTCCCAAAACTGGGATGACCACGACCGTTCTGCGCGTTACCTGGGCATTGACTACGCAAAAAATTACCTACAAAGCTGTCCGCCTAATGCCATCTTGTTTACCAACGGCGACAACGATACCTACCCGCTTTGGTATGCGCAGAATGTGGAAGGCATTCGTACAGACGTGCGCATCATCAACCAGAGCCTGCTGCCCACAGAATGGTACAGCAGCGTACTCCTCGACAAGGTGTATAATTCCGATCCGCTGCCGCTCACCCTTACCAAGAACGATTTACGGGCCGGACGTTTTGAATACGGCATCCGTTACCAAAACCTCAATCTTGATGGATTTGATGAAGCCGCCGGCTTCACCGATGGCCGCAAGGTGGTGAACTTCGTGTTGGGTAATGATCCTGCGAACATCACCAAAGAAGAAGTATTTCCTACCAGAAAGATCAGAATTGCAGTGGATCGTAAAGCCATCCTTGAAAATGGTATGGTAGAAGCTAAAGATACCGGTAAAATTGCGCCGTTCATTGATTTCCGCATGCCCGGTGAATACTTCAGCAAAGGTGATCTGCTGATGCTTGACCTGATTGTTACCAATGCCGAACGCGGCTGGAAACGCCCCATCTGTTTCACCACCACCAGCGGTTATGACTTCATGGGTCTGAACAGCTGGCTGCAGTGTGAAGGTTTGTCCTTCCGCCTGGTGCCTGTTAATGGAGGAACCGTTTCTGAAGACCGCGGACGCCCTGCAAACATCGCCGAGCAGCGCACCTACGACAACCTCATGAAATTCCGCTGGGGCGGCATGAAGGAGAAGAAGAATTTCTATCTGGACGACAAAGCCATGATGGTTCCTCAGGCGCTGCAACAGTTGGTCATCAATATGGGCGATATGTACAGCAATGAAATCAGCCGCATGATGAGCGTGAAGATGTCTCTGGATTCAGGCAGGCAAACGCTTCCTCCGGGTACTGATGTTGCTGCGTACAAAGCCAACTTGGACAAAACCGCTGAAGAGTACCGCACCAAAGCAGTGAAACTGCTGGATCTGATTGCTGCAGAAATACCCGAAAATGTGCTCACCTACAGAAACGAAGTGCGTTACTACCTGGCCATGCTGTATATGGAATTTGGAGAGGATAAAAAGGGCGAAGTATGGATGGATAAATGCATGGACAACGCCAACCAGTATGCACGCTACTTTAAGCAGTTCAACCAGCGTGGAAACAGCACCGCTGCAGAGCAATATCAGAATGCCATTGGCATCATGCAAACAGTGCAGCGCTTGGCCAAAGATCGCGGTAAAACAGCCCTCGCAGACAAGTACCAAAAAATCATTACCCAAGCCTCAAGGCCCTAAAAATAAAGAGATGAAGGCCGCTTCGGCGGCCTTCTTTTTTATATGTCGCTCAAGAAGAAGTTTATTTTCGGCATCCATCCGGTAGAAGAGGCACTCGTTAAAGGACAAACACTGGATAAAATATGGATTGATTCCGGAGCCCGGAATCCCAAGATCAGTGCGTTGATTCCAGCCATCAAAGAAGCAGGAATTCCTTTTGTGAAGGCACCCGCCGAGAAACTCACGTTTCTGGTGAGCAATCCCAACCATCAGGGCATTGTAGCTGCTATTTCCCCCATTGCGTTTCAATCCTGGGAGGAAATTGTGACGCGCTGTTTCGAGGCCGGCAAAGATCCGCTGCTGCTGGTTCTTGACGGCATCACCGATGTGCGGAATTTTGGCGCCATTTTGCGCACCGCAGCCTGCGCCGGTGCCGATGCAGTGATTGTGCCTGCAAAAGGTTCTGCCGCCGTTGGTCAGGATGTGGTAACTACATCGTCGGGTGCGGTATTTCGCATTCCGGTGTGCAGGGTAGATCAGTTGCAGCAAACCGTAAAGGCGCTGCGTGAACACGGACTACGCATCGCTTCGGCTACCGAAAAGGGCAAAGAGTTGCTGTTCGACAGTGCACTCGGCGGCCCATTGGCCATCATCATGGGCAATGAAGAAAAAGGCGTAGATGCGTCTTTACTGCAAATGTCTGACGCCCGCGTGGCCATACCTATGCCCGGTGGCTTTGATTCGCTGAACGTTTCGGTGGCAACCGGAATATTCTTATTTGAAGTGTTGAGGCAGCGTGGGCTTAATGCCTAAACAAGCATGCGGTAAGGCTGCAACAGATGACCTATTTTTGCGCAACTAATTTCATGCGTAAAATTCAAATGGTGGACCTCGGCACCCAGTATCTGAAGATTCAGGACGAGGTTGATGCAGCAATGAAGGAGGTCATCCTCAACTCCTCTTTTATCAACGGTCCGGCGGTGAAGAAGTTTGAACAGGAACTGGCCGTTTACCTCGATGTTCCTTACGTGATTGGCTGTGCCAATGGCACCGATGCGCTTCAGGTGGCCATGATGGCGCTGGATCTGCCTCCCGGATCCGAAATTATTACACCGTCTTTTTCTTACGCAGCACTTGCAGAAATGATTCACCTGCTGGGTCATAAGCCTGTTTATTGTGAAGTAGATCCAACTACCTACTTGATGGATCCGGCTACGCTCGGCAGCCTCATCACGCCGGCAACCAAGGTCATCGCTCCGGTGCATCTGTATGGTCAGTGTGCACCAATGGCTGAGATCCTTGAAATCGCCCAACGCCACAACCTGTATGTGATTGAAGATACTGCCCAGGCCATCGGTGCCCGATATACCTTCCCCGACGGTCGTATCATGCGCGCAGGAACCATGGGTCATATTGGTACTACTTCCTTCTTCCCTTCGAAAAACCTTGGTTGCTACGGCGATGGCGGTGCGGTATTCTCCCGTGATGCGGTGCTTGCGGAAAAGCTGCGCATGATCTGCAACCACGGACAAAAAGTAAAATATACCCACGATGTGGTTGGACTAAACTCACGGCTTGACAGCATTCAGGCAGCAGTTTTGTCTGTGAAGCTGAAACATCTGGATACCTACGAGTCCGCCCGTAATGAAGTAGCAGATGCTTATGACAATGGTTTATCCGGACTGCCCGGCGTGCGCATCCCTTCAAGGGTTTCAAACAGCACCCATGTGTTTCACCAATACACCCTCGCACTGGGAACGCATGCCATGAGGGAAGCATTGAAGGCGCATTTGGATGCCGCCGGAATTCCCAGCATGATTTATTATCCCACGCCGCTGCACCGTCAGCGTGCTTATTTCGACGCCTCGGTACACATGCCGGGCACAGAAGATTTGTGTATGCGGGTTCTTTCCCTGCCCATCAGCACGGAAATGGACCAAGAACAGATTCAGTACATCGTGGAAAGCATTCGTGCCTTCGCCCAAATAAATCAACCAGAACAGGAATGAAAATATCAGTTATAGGCACAGGATACGTAGGCTTGGTCACAGGCACCTGTTTCGCCGAAACGGGAAATCAGGTGATCTGTGTGGACATCGATGCGGCCAAAGTGGCTAAGTTGGCTTCAGGTCAGATTACCATCTTTGAACCCGGCCTGGAGCTTATCTTCAAAAGAAACCTGAAAGAAGGCCGTCTGCATTTCACCACTTCACTGAAAGAAGCAGTTGATGGAAGCGACGTGATTTTCCTGGCCTTGCCCACGCCTCCGGGCGAAGACGGCAGCGCAGACCTCAGCTACGTGCTGAACGTGGCCGGAGAAATTGGCAACATGCTTACTGATTACCGCGTAGTTGTTGACAAAAGCACTGTTCCGGTGGGAACCGCCGACCTGGTGCGTGAAGCCATCGCTGCCGGATATTCCGGAGCGTTTGATGTGGTGAGCAATCCCGAATTCTTGCGCGAAGGTGTAGCCGTTGATGATTTTATGAAACCCGACCGCGTGGTGATAGGCTGCTCCAGCGATCGTGCGCGCCTCATGATGCAGGAACTTTATCAGCCCTTTGTGCGTCAGGGAAATCCCATCATCTTCATGGATGAACGCAGTGCAGAACTTACCAAGTATGCTGCCAATAGCTTTTTGGCCGCCAAAATTTCATTCATGAATGAAATCGCCCAATTGTGCGAACGCCTTGGCGCCGATGTGGACATGGTTCGTTTGGGTATGGGCTCTGATGAACGCATCGGGAAACGCTTCCTGTTCCCGGGTATTGGTTATGGTGGAAGCTGTTTCCCCAAGGATGTGAAGGCTTTGGTGCACTCTGCAGATAAAGCCGGATACGACTTCAAAATCCTGAAGGCAGTCGAAGCCGTGAACGCCCACCAGAAGAAAAGCCTGCTTCCCAAAATTCAGGCGCATTTTGGCGCTTTGAACGGCAAACACTTTGCCGTTTGGGGCCTCGCCTTCAAACCAAATACCGACGACATCCGCGAAGCGCCTGCGCTGGAACTGATCCACGCGCTGCTGCAGGAAGGCGCCACCGTAGCCGCCTACGATCCCGAGGCAATGGCCAATGTGAAGCAACATTCCGGCCTGGATATGCGTTTCGCCGACAACCAATACGATGCGCTGCAAGGCGCCGATGCACTCATCATCGCTACCGAATGGCCCGAATTCCGCACTCCTGATTTTGACCGCATCAAAACAGCCTTGAAAGAACAGGTGGTATTTGATGGCCGAAATGTGTTCGACCTCGACGCCATGCGCAGGGAAGGCTTTACGTATTATTCCATAGGCCGTTCTGACCTGAAGGCCTAAGCTTACTATCAATGGAACGCAAACGAGTACTTATAACAGGTGCAGCAGGATTCCTCGGATCACACCTCTGCGACCGCTTTATCCGCGAAGGATACCACGTGATTGGCATGGATAACCTGATTACCGGCGACCTGCGCAACATCGAACACCTGTTTCGTTTGGAACAGTTTGAATTCTACAACCACGACGTAAGCAAGTTCGTGCATGTGCCCGGGGAACTGCACTACATCCTGCATTTCGCCAGTCCGGCCAGTCCGATAGATTACCTCAAAATCCCCATTCAAACGCTTAAAGTGGGCAGCTTGGGAACGCACAATCTACTTGGATTGGCGCGCGCCAAAAAGGCCACCATCATGGTAGCCAGCACCAGCGAAGTGTACGGCGATCCTTTGGTACACCCGCAAAATGAAGATTACTGGGGCAACGTAAATCCTGTTGGACCTCGCGGCGTTTATGATGAGGCAAAGCGCTTCCAAGAAGCCATCACCATGGCGTACCACACCTACCACGGCGTGGATACACGCATCGTGCGCATCTTCAACACGTATGGCCCACGCATGCGCCTGAACGACGGACGTGTATTGCCCGCCTTCATCGGACAGGCACTGCGCGGCGAAGACCTCACCGTGTTCGGTGATGGAAGCCAAACACGCAGCTTCTGCTATGTAGATGATCTGGTGGAAGGAATCTATCGCCTGCTTCATTCCGATTGTGTGCAGCCTGTGAACGTGGGCAACCCCGACGAAATCACCATCAGCCAGTTTGCTGAGGAAATCATTCGCCTTACCGGAACCAGCCAGAAGGTGATTTATAAACCGCTGCCCACCGACGACCCGAAACAGCGTCAGCCGGACATCACCCGGGCACGCCAAATCCTGGGCTGGGAACCTAAAGTGCACCGCTCTGAAGGTTTGAAGATTACCTACGACTATTTCCGTTCGCTGCCAAAAGAGCGTTTGTATGAAGAAGCTCATGGGAAATCTTTTGATGGCTTTTCGAAGTAAAGGCATAGCAGCACTGCTGCTGTTGTTGCCGCTTGCCCTTGCTGCGCAGAAACAAAAGGTTTACTGGCTGGATCAAGAATACCGTGAGGTAAAGAAGAAAAAGGCTGTGTACAGCGAAACATGGTCGCCGACAGGCCCAAATTACCTCCGCACCGTGCGTTTTAAGAACGGCAACCTGCACATCCGCGCGCACTACAGCCGTTTACGTCCTCAGTTTGTTCCCGACAGCTTCCTGCAAGGCTCCTGGGAGTCTTACAATCCACAAGGCCAGTTGCTGGATTCCGGTTATTTCCAGAAGGGAAGGAAGCATGGAAAATGGTATGAACGAAATTCGGAATTGCCCGCGTATAGTTTAGGCCAATACCGCAATGGCCAGGCCGTGGGCCGCTGGCAGGCACAGTATGACAACGGGAATATTCGTTTCAAGGGTGCTTATGTACATGGGAAAAACAGCGGGGAACATCTGTATTTCAGCGAATCGGGCGTGCTGGTGAAACGTCGGACGTACCGAAATGATACACTGGACGGGCCTATCCAGAATTACGATGAGCAAGGCCGGCTGTTGTATGCGGTCAACTACAAAAATGGCCAGAAGCATGGCCGCTGGGTGCGCTATACCGAATCGCGACAACTTTTTGAATACGGCACCTACGACAACGGAAACAGGGTGGGCAGCTGGTATTTCTACCATCCCAACGGGAAACTCGCCTCTTTTGAACAATTTGCTTCTGCCGACTCCGGCAAAGGCCAGGAACGCCTGCTGCATGTACAGCATTACAATACCGAAGGGAAACCCGTTCCGTTTGATTCCGCCCGCGCTTATACCAGAGCTTCGGCAAAAGGTGGATTGCAGCAATACTACAGTAAGATTACAGATTTGGTGGAATACCCCGAGGCCGCCCGTGAAGCCGGAAAGGAAGCCACGGTGAAGGTTTGTTTCACCATCACACCCGAAGGCCGCGTGGACCATTTGGAGATCTGCCAGATGGATGGCCCCAGAGGTTATGGTTTTGAAGCCGAAGTGCTGCGTGTGATGCGCAAGATTGACTGGGAATGGGTGCCTCCGATAGAACACAACCGGCCGGCTTATGGGTATTTCCAGTTGCCGGTGCAGATGTCGGTTTCGCGCTGATCTTAATTCCTGGTTTCAACGCAAGAGCGGCTTGTTTTGCGGGGATCTTGCATGTGCATCGTCATGCCGGCAGCACAAGCCTTAATTTCGCGGCATGAATTCCATCAACTTAGCAGGTCAGGTAGCGGTAATTACCGGCGTGAGCAAAGGCATCGGCCTTCATTTGTGTACACAACTGCTGGACAAAGGTGCCATCGTGTATGGTTTGGGACGGAACGCACCCGACCTGAACCACGAACACTTCCATTTTATCACCTGCGATGTGCGCAGTGCTGCCGCTGTGGAAACAGTGTTCGCACAGATTTTTCAGGAACAGGACGGTAAAGTTGATGTGCTGGTGAACAACGCGGGCCTCGGCTATTTCGGCTTCTGCGAAAGTTTACCCCTGGAACAATGGGATGAGCTTTTCGCCACCAATGTAAATGGCGTTTTTTATTGCACACGCATGGTGCTTCCCGGTATGAAGGAACGCCAATACGGACAAATCGTGAACATTTCCAGCATCGCCGGACTCGAAGGCTATCAGCAGGTTTCGGCCTATTGCGCCACCAAATTCGCGGTACGCGGTTTCAGCGACGCGCTGTATAAAGAAGTGCGTGAAGAAGGCATCCGCGTTACCTGTGTTTATCCCGGCAGCGTGAAAACCGATTTCTTCCGCAACAGCCCGTCCATCAAGCCCCACGACTACATGTTGGATCCGGAAGATGTGGCACATGCCATCCTCAACTTCCTCCAAATGCCCAAGAACTTCCATACGGTAAACCTGGAAATCAGGCCATTGCAGCCGAAAGGCCCAAAGGCGGCCAACAACTAAGCGCGCCGGCTGTTTCTACGTTATGGCCATATTAAAGGAAGTGCCGCTGGCAACCCAGGGACAAAAGCCCGATCACGGCATCACGCTGTATTACGTGTACGATGCTTTGTGCGGTTGGTGCTACGGATTCTCACCGGTGATGCGGCGGGTGCAGGACCGTTTTGCCGGTGCTGACGTAAAAATAGAGGTCATCAGCGGAGGCATGATTCTGGGCGAGCGCGCTCAACCCATTGGAACTATGGCAGATTACATCCTTCAGGCCCTGCCTCGTCTGGAATCTATGACCGGAGTGGCCATGGGTGAAGCTTATAAAGAAGTGCTGCGCGAAGGAACTCGGGTGTACGATTCGCTGTTGCCTTCCCGCGCGCTGAGTGCCTGGAAGAATCAATTTCCCGAACGACAGCTGGAATACGCATCGGCCATGCAAAAAGCCATTTTTGTGGATGCCGAACCTGTGAATGAGCCGGAATTATATCCGCAATTGGCGGCGCAGCTGGGCGGCGATGCGCATGCGCTTGAACAGGAATTAAACAGCGAGCATAACAAGTACAATACCCAAACAGAGTTTCAGTTCACTCAAGAACTGGGCATCAGCGGTTTTCCGGCTTTGATTGGCCTGAAGGAAGGCAAGTTCTATATGCTGGCGCGTGGTTTTACGCCGTTTGCAACTTTGGCCGAAACCTTACAATCGTTCACAGGCGCAGATTAAACAGCCGGCACAGATTTCGGTCTCTTTTTTTAATGGGGGAGAAATTGCTTTTTAAACGCAGCACCTAATGATGAAGCGCCGGAGTTTTATTCAGCAAAGCACCCTTGCCGGATTAGCGCTTATGACCACAACATCCATGATGAAAATGAACTCTGAAACAGAGCCTGTAAAGCGCATGCCTGCGCTGTTTATCGGACACGGAAGTCCGATGAATGCCATCGAACAGAATGTATTCCATCAGGAATGGCAGCGCCTGGGGCGCGAACTTCCGAAGCCTAAAGCCATTCTGTGCGTTTCTGCGCATTGGATGACGCCGGGAACGCGTGTTACCGCCATGGAAATGCCGAAAACCATTTACGATTTCTACGGCTTCCCGCAGGCGCTGTACGATGCCAAATATCCCGCGCCGGGTGCGCCAAAACTCGCACAGCAAACAGCAGAACTGGTGACCAGCGCCAAGGTGATGCAGGATTTGGACTGGGGCCTCGACCACGGCACCTGGAGTGTGTTGCTGCCCATGTTTCCCATGGCCGATATCCCGGTGTATCAGCTGAGCCTCGACATGAACGCCGCACCGGCGCGCCATTTCGAAATAGGCAAAGAACTGTCGGCCCTGCGCAATCAGGGTGTGCTCATCATCGGAAGCGGAAATATGGTGCACAACCTGGGCCGCATGCAGTGGTCAGATGGCGCTTACGACTGGGCTCAGGAGTTCGACCTGTGGTGCAAGGATCAAATTCAGATTGGCGATATGCAAGCTCTGGTTGATTACCACAAAAAAGGACTGATGGCCGAGCTTTCCATTCCTACCGCCGAACATTACCTGCCGCTGCTCTATATTCTGGGATTGAAGGAAGAATCGGAACCCCTGTGCTGGTTCAATGAACAGGTAACCATGGGCAGCATCAGCATGCGCAGTCTGATGATTGGCTGAAGAAGCCGCTGACAGCAACAACCATCAGCAATACACATGGTTTTGGCCTGTTTGTGCAGGTCGTGCAAACATTGTACGTTTACGGCCGTTCTTCACATTATACGAAACATGGGAGTCAATGCAGGTAAAACCAAGGCAGGCATCGCACTGATCACCGGCGCGTCCGGTGGGCTGGGGCTGGAATTTGCAAAGTTGTTCGCAGAAGATGGCCACAACCTGATTCTGGCTGCGCGTTCCGGTGATAAACTGGACCAGATATGCGCGGAGTTGCGCGGCCGGTATGGAGTGGAGGCCACATCTTATGTTGTGGACTTGTCTGTTCCGGAACAACTGGAGCGCTTCGTTCAGTATATCGCCCCGATTCATATTGGCTATTTGGTGAACAATGCCGGTTTCGGCGACACCGGATACTTCCACGAGCGGCCCTGGCAGGTGCAGCATGAAATGATCAACGTGAACATCCTCGCCTTGAGTCGTCTTACCCATGCCTGTGCTGAAGGTATGGTTCAGCGTGGATTTGGTCGGATTTTAAATATTGCCTCAACCGCCGCCTTTCAGCCTTCCCCCCATTTCAATGTATATGCAGCTTGTAAGTCATATGTATTAAACTTTACCGAAGCCTTGCGCGAAGAATTGCGCGGCAGCGGAGTTAGCGCCACCGTTTCTTGTCCCGGTCCTACAGAAACAGGATTTCATAAACGTGCCGGATCCAATAAAAGTCGTATTCTAAGTTTAGGACTTATGTCCGGCGAGAAGGTAGCACTGAAGGCTTACCAAGGGATGATGAATGGCAAAGCCACCGTGATGCACGGCTTCACAAACACACTCATGACTTTCAGCCTGCGTTTTACACCGCGCAGCCTGGCTCCGAAGGTGGCGTACTACTTGATGAAATACAATGATGAGTCTGCTTGAGCTGATTTTTTCCCTCTCAGGCCTTTTGGCCATGTGTGGTTGGGTGCCCGCCCTTTTTTTTCCGGCAGCGCCGTTCACCCGAACTTTGGTACATAAAGGGCTCGTGCCGGCCTTGCTGGCGCTGGCATATGGCTACCTCATCAGCCGCTTCAGCAGTGAAGCCTCCGGCGGGTTTGGCTCTTTGGAAGAAGTAAAACAACTCTTCTCCAATGAAGCCCTGCTGCTTGCCGGCTGGCTGCATTACCTCTGCTTTGACCTGCTGATTGGTGCCCGCATCGGACTGGAAGCACATCATAAAGGATATGCCAAGCTGTGGGTGGTTCCGGTTCAAATTCTGGTGTTGATGGCAGGTCCTATTGGATGGCTGACCTATACAGCTGCCGATCGCCTGCAAACCGCACGCGCACTCAATAAAGGGTGAATATCATTTTGTGTGCGCAGTGCCGTGCGCCAATATCTTTGTATCTGCACATGAAAAAGTCTTTGTACCTCATCTCTGCACTGCTGTTGGGCAATGTGCTTGCACAAACGCCTGAGTCTGTGATCCTGAACAACCTGAAACCCAGGAACATTGGGCCCTCGGGCATGAGTGGCCGTGTGACTTCCATTGACGTGGAGCACGCGCATCCCGAGCGCATCGTTATTGGCACGGCAAGCGGTGGCGTGTGGCGCAGCGATGATGGTGGACTGGAATGGCAGCCATTGTTCGACAAACAACATGTGGGCAGCATTGGCGCCGTGGCCATCCAACAGAATAATCCTGCGGTGATTTGGGCCGGCACCGGCGAAGGAAATCCGCGCAACTCCCACAACAGTGGCAACGGCATCTATAAAAGCATCGACGGCGGCCGAAGCTGGACACGCATGGGGCTGGAACTTACACGCACCATCCACCGCATCATCATCCACCGCGACAATCCCGACATCCTGTATGTTGCCGCCCATGGCACAGCCTGGGGAAACAGCGAAGAACGCGGCGTATATAAAACCACCGACGGCGGTAAAACCTGGTCGCGCATCCTGTTCACCAACAACAGCAGCGGCTGCGCTGAACTCATCGCAGATCCTTCCAATCCCGATAAACTGTTCGCCGCCATGTGGGATTACCGCCGCCAGCCCTGGACCTTCCGCAGTGGTGGACCGGGCAGTGGATTGTTCGTTACCCTGGACGGCGGCAAAACCTGGACGAAAAGAACAGATAAAGACGGATTGCCTAAAGGCGAACTCGGCCGCATTGGCCTGGCCATCTCCCAAAGCAAACCGAACATCGTTTATGCCATCGTGGAAAGTAAAAATCTGGAATTCTTCCGCAGTACCGATGGCGGTTACCAATGGCAGAAAGTGTCTTCCTCAGAAACCATGGGAAACAGACCCTTTTACTACAACGAAATTTATTGCGATCCACAAAATGAAAACCGCATCTACAGCTTGTGGAGTCAGATTTCCAAAAGTGAAGACGGTGGCAAAACATGGCAGGTGATGGTGAACTGGAATGATGTGCATCCCGACCACCATGCCTTCTTCATCCACCCCAACAACCCGAATCACCTGATCAATGGCAACGACGGTGGATTGAATTTCTCTTACGACGGCGGCAAAACCTGGCGCTTTGTGGAGAATTTGCCGATAGGCCAGTTTTACCATGTTTCCATCGACAACGATACGCCTTACAACATCTACGGCGGCCTGCAAGACAACGGCAGCTGGCGCGGTCCGGCTTACGTGTGGAAATACGGAGGCATCCGCAACAGCTATTGGCAGGAACTGTTCTTCGGCGACGGCTTCGATGTAGCACCTTATCCCGGCGACGGCACCAAAGGCTACGCTATGGCGCAAGGCGGTGAGCTGGCCTTCTACAACATGAAGACCCATGAAACCTTTGGCATCAAACCCGTTCATCCCGAAGGCCAAAAGCTCCGCTTCAACTGGAATGCCGGTTTGGCGCTGGATCCGTTTAATCCCGATGGCGTGTTTTATGGAAGTCAATTCCTGCACTACAGCAGCAACCGCGGGGCCGGCTGGTCCATCATTTCACCTGACCTTACCACCAACGATACCTCTAAACAGCATCAGGCACAAAGCGGCGGACTTACCGTTGATGCCACCAATGCCGAAAACCATTGTACCATTTTGGCCATCGAACCCAGCAAACTGGAAAAAGGCCTCATCTGGGTTGCCACCGACGATGGAAACCTGCAACTCACCCGCGATGGCGGAAAAACCTGGAACAACCTGAGCAGCAAACTACCCGGCCTTCCCGCCGGTTCATGGATTCCATACGTGCAATCAGGTCATACCAAACCCGGCGTTGCCTGGGTGGTGGCCAACAACTACCGTCGCAACGACTGGGATCCTTATCTATATTACACTTCCGATTATGGCAATACCTGGAAGCGCATGGCCGACCCGAAAAAAGTACAAGGACATTGCCTCAGCGTTTGGCAAGATGCCGTCGAACCCAAACTTGTATTTCTGGGCACCGAACAAGGGCTTTGGATCAGTACCGATGAAGGCAATACCTGGAACCGTTTCAACCAGCATTTCCCTGCTGTTCCGGTAAGCGACCTGAAGGTTCACCCCCGCGAACACGACCTCGTGATTGGCACCTTCGGAAGGGCCATTTGGGTGTTGGACGACATCACTCCACTGCGTGCAGTTGTTTCCGGGAAGAAGAAACCACAGGAGCAAGCATTGACGCTCTTCCCCGTGCAGCCCGCCGTGCGTGCCGCATACAATCAGCCTGAGGGCATCCGTTTCCCGGCCAATGGTTTCTGGGAAGGAGCCAACAAGAAGGCAGGTGCGCAGCTTTCCTTCTACGTGAAGAAGACAAACGCCGATCAAGAAGAAAAAATCAAAATCACCGGCACCGTATTCAACGAACAGGGACAAAAAATCCGAACACATCGCTTTACCGTGGACAGCAGTGGCTTTTACCGCATCCAGTGGCGCTTTGTCAGCGATGGCATACGTTTCCCTTCAGAAGGAAAAACAGATCCGGATGCCGACCTGCCTGAAGGTCCCAGGGTAGCTCCGGGCAAATACAACTTGGTGCTCACGTACGGAAAACATCAGGATTCTTCTTGGTGTACGGTTCTGGAGGATCCGCGCAAACCCTTCCAGCGCCAGGCGTATGATTCGAGCATGGCCCTGTACCGCCGGTTTGCAGTGGTTACTACCAGGGCTTTTGAAGCATATGAAGCCATCAAAAGTGCCGAGAAATCGCTGTCAATTACCCGTGAAGCGATGAATTTCGCCGGCGACAGCCTGAAGAGTCAGCTCCAAAAAGAAAGCAAGAAGCTCCAGGACAGTTTACAACAATTTAAAGCCCTGTTCATGCTTCCTGCTGATATTCGCGGCTACGAAGATGTGACCGTGCGTCTGAACAACCTGTTGTATGATGCTTATGGCTACAGCGTAAATACGGCTTCTTTCCCCGGCCGCAATGCATTGGATGCAGTGCGTATTGCTGCCGAAGAAACAGATAAAATTTGCCTGCGGCTGAACGCATTCTTCCATGGCCCATGGAAGCAGTTTTCGCAGAAAGTAGAACAAAACAGGGCGCCATTATTTAAAGAAATTCAGAAACTATAACATCGTGAAGCGCATCATATGGACGCTGTTGGTGCTTTCCCTCGCCACAGCATTGGTTTGGAGGATTGTGGCCGGCAATAAAGGCGTAAAGAAGACAGCGCAGGGTGGCCCGGGGAAACAGGCAGCACCCATATCGGTGGTTGTGGCATCCGCAGCAAGTTCCGGCGGCACCTTGTCGGTGAGCGGAACCTTACGTGCACCGGAACAGGTACAGCTGCGCGCTGAAGCTGCCGGTCGCGTGGTTTGGCTGAACATGCCTGAAGGTGCACGGGTAGAAGCCGGAACCCTGCTGGCCCGCATCAACGATGCAGAACTGCGCGCGCTGCACAAGAAAATCACCGCACAGCTTCAAATAGCAACGCCTCGCGTAACAAGACTGCAAACGCTGCGCAGCGCAGGTGGCGTGAGCGCCGATGAGCTGGAAGCTGCCGAACAGGAGCGCGCAAACCTTCAGGCCGAACTCGAACAAACCGAGGCCCGACTGGCCATGTGTGAACTCAAGGCACCCTTTAGCGGGGTGCTCGGACTCAGGCGCATCAGCAGTGGAAGCATCGTTTCCACGCAGGATGTGTTCAGCACGCTTACCCAAATGGAGGGCATGCAACTGGACTTTGCCGTACCATCCACATATGCAGCTTCGGTGGTGAAAGGAAGTAGGATTACCTTCAGCGGAGAAAGCAGCGGCGATACTTTTCAGGCAATAGTTATTGCTTCTGAAGCGGCACTCGACGAACAAACAAGAACACTCACGGTGCGGGCACAGGTTCAAGGGCAACATTCGGTATTGAAGCCGGGTATGTTCTGCAAAGTGCTGGTACCGCTCACACAGCAATCCGGAAGCATCAGCCTGCCCACAGAAGCATTGGTGCCGGTATTGCGCGGTTATCAGGTGTATTTGGTAAAACAGGGGAAAGCCACGGCTACGCCGGTGGAAATCAGCGAACGGACAGAACAAACGGTACTGGTAAAGCGCGGACTGAGCGTGGGAGATTCAGTGATTACCCGCGGATTGCTCGGCCTCAGGCCCGGTGCACTGGTAAGGGTGGTGAACAGGTAAAAAACAGCCGTGTCGTTATCATCCATCAGCATCAAAAGGCCGGTTCTGGCCATCGTGATGAACTTGCTCATCCTGCTGTTCGGGTTCATGGGCATGCGTTACCTAGGCGTTCGGGAGTTTCCTTCCATTGACCCGCCGGTGATTACTGTACGCACCAGCTACGGCGGCGCCAGCGCAGATATCGTAGAATCTCAAATCACCGAGCCACTGGAAAAAGCCATCAACGGCATTGCCGGCATCCGCTCGATTTCTTCTGCCAGCAACCTGGGTTCCAGTGTGATTACAGTAGAGTTCGACCTGAACTCCGACCTGGAAGCCGCTGCCAACGATGTGCGCGATAAAGTATCGCAGGCGGTGCGCAGCCTGCCGCGGGACATTGACGGATTGCCCGTGGTGAGCAAGGCAGATGCCAACAGCGATGCCATCATCACCATGACGGTGCGCAGCGCCAGCCGCGACCCACTGGAAGTGAGCGACTTCGCCGAATACGTGCTTGCCGAACGGCTGCAAACCATTCCGGGTGTTTCCAATATCCAGATTTGGGGACAACGCCGCTATGCCATGCGCATATGGATGGATCCGGTGAAACTGGCTGCACATCAACTTACAACACAAGACGTACAACGTGCCCTCGACCGTGAACATGTGGAACTTCCCGCAGGAAAAATATCCGGTGATGCTACCGAACTGAGTGTGAAAACCCAGGGAAGAATGCGCACCACGGAAGAGTTTAATCGCTTGATTATCAGTGATGTAAACGGCAAAACGGTTCGCCTTTCAGACATCGGATATGCCAGGCTTGGTGTGGAAAATGAAGAAACTGTATTGCGTGAACGCGGCGTGCCCATGATTGGTCTGGCGCTGGTGCCTCAGCCCGGTGCCAACTACATTGATATTTCCAATGAATTCAGCAAGCGATTCTCAGAAATTAAGAAGTCAGTTCCGGCAGATTATGAGATAAACATCGCCCTGGACAATACCATGTTTGTGCGGCGTTCCCTGGAAGAAGTGGGAGAAACCCTCATCATCGCCCTGCTGCTTGTGGTGGTGATTATTTACCTGTTCTTCCGCGATTGGCTCATTGCGCTGCGTCCGCTGATTGACATTCCCGTATCGCTGGTCGGGGTGTTTTTCCTGATGTACCTGATGGGCTATTCTGTGAATGTACTGTCGCTGCTTGCCATCGTATTGGCCACCGGACTGGTGGTGGATGATGGCATTGTAGTCACGGAGAATATTTACA
>JBEDND010000253.1:0-3576 GCA_041170785.1 Bacteroidota bacterium
AATAGCGCACGCACAGGTGTTCGTAGTAGCTGTTGATGCCTTCGTCCATCCAAGGGTAATTCCGTTCCTGCGAACCCAACATACCCTGAAACCAGTTGTGCCCAACCTCATGCACGATGACATCGCGGGTGAGCGACTGCACATTGGTGATCATGGGATATTCCATTCCGCCGCCGCTCTTCAAAGCGGTTTCTACCACGGTACAAACCTGATAAGGATAATCCCCCACCCGGCGCGAGTAATATGTTAGTGCCTCGCGCAAATCTTCCAGGCTTTGGCTTCCCGGCCTTCTGTTGGCCGTGAGCGCCCAGGTTTCTACCTTCTTACCGGAAAGCAGCGTGCACACGGAGCGTATTGCCTGGAAACGAGTATCGCAAAACCAGGCAAAATCATGGATGCTGTCCTGAATGAAGTGCCAGGTATTGGTTCCTTCAACATCGGTCCAGGGCTTTCCGTCGGCCAGCGCCAGCATTTGGTTGCGGAGGGCACTGTCCTGAAGCACGCCGGTGGCGGCGACGATATAGGATGCGGGCAGGGTGATGCGCACCTCATAGCGACCGTATTCATAGTAAAATTCACCCTGGTCAAGGTAGGGAAAAGTATTCCAGCCGTTCACATCAAGCACCGCGGGTTTAGGAAACCATTGGGTGATTTGGTAGCTCTTGCCGTCGTGGCCGAAACGCGAAAATTGACCGGGAATGTTCAGGGTGAACTCAACCTGGATGTCTAACTTTTGTCCGGTGGCAAGGGTTTGGGGCAGCATCACTTTTACGATGTCGCGGTGTTCGGGATGATATTCCCAGGGGAGCTTGATTCCACCCACCGAGAAAGAAAGCGCCTGGTAGCCGCCACGCTCATCTTCCGCAGCATAAAAGAATTTATTGTTTGAGTTGCGGATTTGCTGTTGTCCCAGTGCGCTGCGGCTGCTTTCGTAGGCATTTCCATACACATGAAACCAAATTTCTCCCAATGGTTGTGGGGCGTTGTGGTGGTAGGAAACTGTTTCAGTTCCGCGCAGCAGATGCAGGGAATCATCCAGCGCAACGGTGATGTTGTGGTCCACACGTTGTTGCCAGGAAGACTGTATCAGGGAATTGCCGGCCTGTGTATAACCCGAAATGGGGATTAAACCAGCAATGGCGCAAAAGATCAAAGGTTTCATCGCTGTGCAAAATAAATTGTGAATAAGTGTTTACCTAAGAAGAATACAAGTTTTATGTTCGACCTTTATGTTTGAAAGGACATGGAAAATCTGCCACCAGATTTCGGTTTCGGAAACGGTGAGGAAGATGCAGGGATGCAGGAATTCCAAAAACTGAAAGAGGACTTCGAAGGAGGTGCACGTGTATATTTTTCTCAAGAGGAGCTGGAGGAGCTCGCAGATTGGTACATCTCATTTCTGGGCTTTGACGATGAAGCACGGATTCAATTGGAGAAAGTGTGTGAGCAGGGCCGCGATTTCTATCCGTATTGCGGATATTTTTTGCTTGCATCGGCGCGCCTGCATTTTGCAGCCCACGCCTTAGAGCGCGCAAGCGTGTGTTTGGAACAAGCCAGAATGCTCGACCCTTCAGAAGCGGAATTGTACCTGCTGGAGGGTTTGTTGTTTACTGCACGCAAGGATAAAAAACGGGCATTGATTGCGTTTGGGACAGCCTTGAACCAAGCCGAGAACAGACAGGAAATGTTGGGCAGGATCAGTGAAGAATTGCTGCGCAACGGCGACCGTGAACAGGCCATCCCCTTCCTGGAAGAGCTTTTGAAAGACAACATACTGCCCCCGGTGGTGTTGGACGAACTGGTTACCTATTATCTGGAAACCGACGAAACGGAAAAGGCGCTGAAGGTTGCGCAGCGGCATGTTGATGGTGAACCGTATTCCGGTGATTACTGGCTGCAGCTGGGCAATGTATTTCGTCATGTTGGCCTGAATGAAAAAGCAGTTTGGGCCTACGATTATGCCATCTTGATCCACGAAGCTGATTACAGCGCCTGGTGCAGGAAGTTTGAAACGCAATACGACGCGGAAGATTACGCCGGCGCGTATGAAACCTATCAGCAACTCCGGGTGCATTTCAGTCCTGAAGATGTTTTTCAGGGCATGTATGCCTGGGTGTTGTACGAAACCGGCAGGCTGGAAGAAGCACAGCACATCTATACGGAGTTGGTGCGCAGCAATTCCGAAGATGCCGAATCTTGGTATGGCCTGGGTTTAACGTATCAGTTCAGTGGCGATGCCATGATGGGCGTGCATTGCCTCACGCGGGCCGTTCACCTTTCCGAAGAAGATTTAGATTACGGACTTTCCCTGGCTGAATGTTTGTTCGAAGCCGGATTTCCCGAACGCAGCAATCAGGAATATTCCCGCCTCGCGGCCATTTTTCCGGAAGATACTGAGTTATGGTGCGCCTGGGCCAAAATGCTCCACGATGCCCATGATTTCATCGGTGCTATGGATGTGGTGCACATTGGACTGATCCAAATCCCCGAAGACCCCAGACTGCTTTATCTGAGTGCCGCCATCCATTACCTCGGCGGGCGCACGAAGGCCGCTTTTGATTCCCTGCAATCAGCACTCATATTGAATTACATGGAACACGAGGAGATGTTTAAATTTGC
The DNA here is from genome assembly GCA_041170785.1 of Bacteroidota bacterium. GTDB lineage: Bacteria > Bacteroidota > Bacteroidia > NS11-12g > UBA955 > REEB481. The sequence continues at coordinate 2,620 of JBEDND010000253.1, forward strand.
ACCAGAACTCAGGCAGGTGGGCAGCATCAGTGACCTCATCGCCCGACATGCTCCATCATAAAGAATGCACAACGACATCTTCAAACTAAAGTCCTTACCAATAAGGACAGAAAAACCGCGCACTTCCGGATTAACCATGGTGATGGATAAAGGCCTCACCCTGCATGAGGCCGAAGATTTCATTGAAAACAACCTCCCGCATGTGGACCTGATCAAGCTGGGTTTCGGAACCAGTGTGGTAACCCCACACCTGGAACGGAAAATCAAATTGTATCAGGAAGCCGGTTTGCCTGTTTATTTCGGCGGCACCCTGTTCGAAGCATACATCATCAGGAAACAGTTTGAAGATTACCTGCGCATCCTGGACCATTTCAACATCACACATGCCGAAGTGAGTGATGGTTCCATTGAAATGCCGCACGACGAAAAATGCAAATACATCAACCTGCTGGCCAAGCGCGCCACGGTGTTGAGCGAGGTAGGATCTAAAGATGCTGAAAAAATCATTCCGCCTTACGAATGGATTGAGCAGATGGAAACAGAACTCCAGGCCGGCGCCTGGAAGGTGATTGCTGAAGCCCGCGAAAGCGGAACTGTGGGCATATTCCGCGGCACCGGTGAAGTACGCTCCGGACTTGTGGCAGAAATCATCCGTAAAATCCCATTGGAACAAATCATCTGGGAAGCACCTCAAAAAGCGCAGCAGGTTTGGTTTATCAAACTCTACGGTACCAATGTGAATCTGGGGAACATCGCACCCAATGAGCTGATTGCGCTCGAAACCCTGCGCATTGGTTTGCGTGGCGACAGCTTTGATTTCTTCCTGGAAGCCTGAGCAACAGCGAAAACCTCATTCAGTGTAGGTCTTTCCAATGAGGAAGCACGTCGCCGGGTAAAAACTGATCGCCATTGCATTCCAAGGGGTTTGCCTCGCGGGCGGCCATTGAAATGATGAAG
>JBEDND010000254.1:0-13181 GCA_041170785.1 Bacteroidota bacterium
CCGGAAATGCACCATGGGCAGGCAGCAAGAGCGATGTGATGGGCAGTTTGTTGTTTGATGCCGATAACGACGGAGATGCAGACTTGTACATGGTTGCCGGCGGCAGCGAATTCGCCTGGCCTTCAGATGCTTATGCACATCAATTCTACACCAATGACGGCAAAGGAAATTTCAGCATGGCCACCGATAAAATCCCCAATTGTAATTCCAGCGGAAGCTGCATCGCGGCTGCCGATTACGACCTGGATGGTGATTTAGACCTTTTTGTGGGCGGCAGGCTTACCCCTGGTTATTATCCTACCGCGGAAAGCCGTTCCTACATTCTGCGCAACGACGGCGGACGTTTCAGCGATGTTACGGCGCAGCTTTTTCCAGGCCTTCAAAAACCCGGTATGGTATGCGCGGCGCTGTGGACAGATTTCAACAACGACAACAAACCCGATTTGCTCCTCACCGGTGAGTGGATGGCGCCGGCATTTTTGGAAAACACCGGAAACGGCTTTGTTGATAAAACAGAAGTGTTTGGCATGATGAACCACGTAGGCTGGTATAACAGCCTCATTGCTGTTGACGTTGATGCTGATGGCGACATGGATTACATCGCAGGAAACAAGGGAGTGAATTCACATTACCGCGCCACCGCTGAACAGCCGTTGGGCATTTACTGGAACGATTTTGACAACAATGGCGGCATGGATTTACTGCTTACTTATTCCATCAATGGCCGTGAATACCCCATCAATTCATACGACGAACTGGCGCTTCAAACTCCGGGACTGATCCGCAGAAAGTTCCTGCGCTACGGCGACTTCGCCGGAAAAAGTGTTCAGGAGCTGTTGGAAGCCGATAAACTCAAAAACAACTACCACGCCAGCAACTTCCAATCGGTGCTGTTGCGCAACAATGGAAACGGGTTTTCTGTGGAAGCGCTTCCTGCGGAAGCACAAGCAGGACCTGTTTATGGCATGGCAACCTGTGATGCCAATCAGGACGGCTTTACCGACATTCTTTGTATTGGAAACAACTACAATACCCGCGTAGAATATGGGTACGATGACGCACTGAACGGGCTGTTGCTGCTGAATGACGGAACCGGGCATTTTCGCGCGGTTAATGGCGCTAACTGCGGTTTCTACGTTCCCGGCGACGGGAAATCGTTGGCCGCTATTCAGGTGAAGGGAGAAATCCGCTGGCTCGCCGCACAAAACAATGCTGCGCTGAAAACCTTCCGCCTAAAGAATACTCAGAAGGCTTATGCCGCCCTTCCCGGGGAATGCGCTGCCCAAGTTGCACTTAACAATGGAAAAACCATGAAAGCCGAATGTTACTGGGGATCAGGTTATTTGAGCAGCGGCACGCGCTACATCGCAGCAGGCAATAACATCAAATCCATCACATTCCTTACCGCAAAAGGAGCAAAAAGATTGGTTCAACCCTGATGTGTCAAGGGTTTTGGCATTTTCTGAATGCCACTTGCGTAAATATGTTGATGCGCTTATTTTTGCAGCCGATTTAAACAACTATGGGCGTTACACGATTGAAAAGGAAAGAAGCCAGGAACAGGGTGAAGGCCATCAACGAGGCTAAAACCATTAAGCGCCTGAAGCATGTGATTTTGATAAAATCTCCGCATAAAGGTTCTTCAGGAATTGTTATCGAAGACCAGCAGAGCTGAGTTAAATCATACAAGAAAATTCTAAAAGCCGTTCCGCTCAGGGGCGGTTTTTTTATTATTGCACTACTTATGAAATCCTTGTTTCTGCGCAGCCTAATGTCGCTGCCTGTGTTGGTTTTGTTGGGTCTGGGTGCCTGTTCTTCCGAAGAAAAAACACCCAAACTTGTGGATCAGCAGCTGCTCTACGCCTGTCAGCAAGCATTGGATGAGTGCATCATTTATGACCACTTCCCTCCCTTACAGGCCAGCAGAAACTACGCCTATCCGCACATTGCAGCCTTCGAGGCGCTGGTACCTTTTTTCCCGGCATATCGCTCGCTGCACGGCCAACTGAATGATTTCCCTAAGATCCAACAGCCAGACACAACTAAAGCGTACAACTTGGATGTGGTGGTCATCGCCGCATTCGAAAAAACAGGAAGTGCCCTGGTGTACAGCCGTTACCTCGACACCTTCCGCCAAAAAAGATTTGCGGATTTGAAAATGCGCATGGGGGCTAAGACGTTTGAACGCTCCCGCGCATACGGAGAAGCAGTGGCCGATGCCATCCTTGAATGGGCGAAGAAAGACGGTTTCAACAAAACCAGAAATGCACCTCAATACACGCCTAAAAACGACCGCGGAAAATGGCAGCCCACAACTCCTGACTTCATGCGCGCCATCGAACCTAACTGGGGCACACATCGCACGCTTTTAATTCCAAGTTCAGATTTTTTTGTATTGCCGGAACCGATCACTTTTGATTCCTTGCCTGGCAGTCCATTTATGAACGCCACCAAAGAAGTTCTGGACGTCAATAAATCACTTACACTGGAACAAACAGACATTGCATGGTATTGGGACGACAATCCAAACATGACCCACCACTTCGGCCATGCCACCATCAGCACCTTCAAGGTAGCACCTCCCGGTCATTGGATGGGCATCACCCGTTATGCCACCAAACAAAAAGGCACTGATTTGATGCTGACATCAGAGGCATTTACACGCGTTGCAATAAGTTTACATGATGCACTGGTAGCATGTTGGGAAGAAAAATACCGCTGGGAATACATCCGACCTGAAACGGTCATCCGACGTTACCTGGAACCTAATTGGTCTCCACTCATCCAATCACCGGCCTTCCCTGAATATCCGAGCGGCCATGCCACAGCTTCTGCGGCAGCCTCCAGAGTACTTGCAAATTTATTTGACGCTTATTCCTTTACAGACAGCACGGTAATGCAGTTTGGGATGAAGGCGCGAACTTTTGAAAACTTTGTCGCCGCTGCTGATGAAGCCGCCATGAGCCGCCTTTATGGAGGAATTCACTTCAGGGCCGGAAATGAAGCAGGGAAAATCCTAGGGGCAAAAGTGGCTGCCGAGGTTACGGAAAAACTCAAAACCCGTAAATAGTCGTTTCTGTTCCTTTCCCGCTGCATACTAAATTGCAGCCCTGATGAAACGAATCTCTGTCATCGTTCCTTGTTACAATGAAGAAGAAGTGCTTCTTACCACGCACCAGCGACTTACTGAGGTGTTGGAAAAACTTCAGGGATACGAATACGAACTTATTTATGTAAACGATGGCAGCAGAGACAAAACCCTGCCCATGTTGCGGGAAATCGCCCAAGCAGACCGCAGGGTGAAACTGCTTTCGTTCAGCCGCAACTTCGGCCACCAGATTGCCATCACCGCGGGATTGGATTATTGTTCCGGAGAAGCCGCTGTGGTGATAGATGCCGACCTCCAGGATCCGCCACACCTCATCGCCGACATGGTGCGCTCCTGGGAACAGGGCGCCGACGTGGTGTACGGCAAACGCCGCGACCGCGAAGGCGAAACCTTCTTTAAACTATTCACGGCAAGGCTGTTTTATCGCTTCATCAACCGTCTTGCCGACGTTGATATTCCATTGGATACCGGCGATTTCAGGCTCATGAACCGCAAGGCGCTGGATGCTTTTCTGAAATTGCGGGAACGACACCGCTTCGTGCGGGGCATGGTGGCCTGGGTTGGGTTCAAACAAGAAGCACTGGAATACGACCGGGAGGCGCGTTTTGCAGGTACCACAAAATATCCGTTCCGCAAAATGATGCGGCTGGCCTTTGATGCCATCATGGGATTCAGCAATGTACCGCTGCGCCTGGCTTCTTTCGTGGGCTTCATTACTTCGCTGCTGGCTTTTGCAGGAATCCTGTACGCGCTTTACGCCAAATTGTTTACCAATGAAACCGTTGCCGGCTGGACCTTTCTGATGATTGCCATCCTGTTCATCGGTGGCATCACCCTGGTGGTTTTGGGCATCATCGGTGAATACATCGGACGCATTTACAGCGAAATCAAACAACGGCCATTGTACCTCATTCAGGAACAAATGGGCTTCGGCGTAACAGATCAAGATTAATGTTATGGCTCTTTATGCCGAACTGCTGAAGAAACTCAGTACCGAGCTCGGGCTGCGTGAACGTCAGGTACAACAAGCACTCAAATTAAGGGATGAAGGTGCTACCCTGCCCTTCATTGCCCGTTACCGCAAAGAAGCCACTGGCAACATGGATGAGGTTCAGCTGCGCCAGTTGTTTGATGCTGCCGAAGCCTTGGCCGCGCTCGAACAAAGAAGGAACTTCATTCTCGAACAGGCCAAAACCCTGGGTAAACTCACCCCCGAACTGGAACGAGCCATCCGCGAAGCCGCCGAACTTCCAACCTTGGAGGATTTATACCTTCCTTTTAAACCGCGCAAGCGCTCGCGCGCCGACGCTGCCCGTGAAAAAGGTCTGGAACCCCTGGCAAAACTCATTTACGCACAGAAAAACCAAAACGCACCGCAACAGGCAATGCAATTCCTGAATGCAGAAGTTGCAGATGAAGCAGTCGCTCTTTCCGGCGCCCGTGACATCATCGCCGAATGGATCAGCGAAGATCCATCGCTGCGCAGCAGGCTCCGCGGACTGTTTCGGAATCAGGCTGTCGTGCAGTGTAAGGTAACACGCGGAAAAAAAGACAAGGAGGGTGCCGGCAAATACGCCGATTATTTTGCCTACAGCGAATCATTGAAAAAATGTCCTTCCCATCGTCTGCTGGCCATGTTGCGCGGTGAAGAAGAAGGATTTCTGAAACTGCACGTTTCACCAGACGAATCAGAAGTACTTGCCGTGATGAAGCGAAACTGCCTCCATGGTTACGGCGATTCCAGCGATCAGGTGAAGCTGGCCATGGCTGATTCCTGGGAACGCTTGCTGCATCCGGCCATGGAACGAGAATCCATACAGGCGGCCAAAGAAAAAGCCGATGAAGATGCCATTGCTGTTTTTGCCCTGAATGCCCGCCAGCTTTTACTGGCAGCTCCACTGGGTGAAAAAGCCGTGTTAGCCATAGATCCGGGCTTCCGAACGGGATGCAAGGTGGTTTGTCTGAACAAAAATGGCGACCTGCTGGATCATGGAACCATCTATCCTCATGAACCCAAAAGTGATGTTCCCGCTGCTGAACGGATGATCCGTAAATGGCTCAGCATGCACAACATAAAGGTGATGGCTATTGGCAATGGAACAGCGGGTCGCGAAACCGCCGACTTCATCCAAAGCCTCCATATTTCGCCGTTGGAAGTGTATATGGTCAATGAAGCAGGCGCCAGTATTTACAGCGCCTCGGATGTGGCGGCAGAAGAATTCCCGAAACTGGACCTCACGTTTCGCGGCGCTATTTCCATTGGAAGAAGGCTCCAGGATCCAATGGCCGAACTGGTAAAGATTGATCCGAAAAATATTGGTGTTGGCCAGTACCAGCATGATGTCAACCAAAGCCTCCTGCGCAAGCGCCTTGATGCTGTAGTGGAAAGTGCCGTGAATAGTGTGGGCGTGAATCTGAACACCGCCAGCCGTCACCTCTTGGCCTATGTAAGCGGAATCGGTCCGCAAACCGCTCGAAACATCACTGATTTCCGCAGCCACAATGGACCTTTCATCAGCCGGAAGCAACTGCTGGAAATTCCCAGGCTTGGCGCCAAGGTATTTGAACAGTGCGCCGGCTTCCTGCGCATCCGCGAAGCCGCAAATCCGCTGGACAACAGTGCAGTGCATCCTGAACGATACGCACTGGTGCAAGAGATGGCCAAAGACCTTGGACTTGCCGTGCAAGATTTAAGCGGCAATGAACAGGAAATCAGCAAAATCAAGGCAGAACGATATGTTCAGGAAGACGCACAGTTGGGTGTGCTTACCATCACCGACATCCTTAGTGAACTGCGCAAACCCGGATTAGATCCACGCGGAGAAGCTAAAGCCATTGCCTTCGATGCCATGATACGCAGCATAGAACAGGTAGAAACAGGTATGGAACTCCAGGGCGTGGTGAGCAACATCACCGATTTTGGGGCCTTCGTGGACATTGGCGTGAAGCAGGACGGACTGGTGCACATCAGTCAAATCGCCGATCGCTTCATCAAACATCCTTCTGAAGTACTCAAACTCGGACAAGAAGTTCGGGTGCGGGTTTTGGATGTGGACCATGCCCGCCGGCGCATACAGCTGACCATGAAATTTCAATAAGTGATGCCGACCGCCGCCGGACTCGGAGCATTCTTTCAACAACTACAGCAAAGCCCAATTCAGGTAAAAGCACGTCTGGCACCCACGCCCAGTGGATTCCTGCACCGAGGCAACCTATACAATATGATCCTGAACTGGTGGCTGGCCCGCGCAGCCTCAGGCAAAGTGCTGTTGCGCATCGATGACCTCGACCGGGAACGGGTCCGTATGCCCTACTTGGATTTTATCTTTCGCAGCCTGGATTGGCTGGAACTGGATTGGGATGAAGGCCCTTCCGGCCCCGAGGACCTGCTGAAAAACTGGTCGCAGGAACACCGTGCGCCCATATACCAAAACCTGAAGCAACGCCTGCTCAAATCAGGCTTCCTGTACCCGTGCAGCTGCACCAGAAACACACTTAAAATTGAGGCCTGCAGCTGTAAGCTAAATGCTGCCGAAACGCTTACATTTCCTTGCAGTTGGAAGCTGGCTTTGCCGGAAACCCAGCATCAGGCGCAGCTTGGTTCATCCAACGGTTTTACATTGGAAGATCCCATTGTCTGGAAAAAAAACGACACGGCAGCGTATCATCTGGCCAGCGTTGCCGATGACCTGCATTTCAACATCAGCCATGTGGTGCGCGGCGAGGACCTCATCCCGGCCACAATGATTCAGCAGCAACTGGCAAAAATGGCCGGACTGCAATCTTTTGAACACATCGTGTTTATGCATCACCCCTTGTTGCGCGATGCTTCCGGAATGAAATTAGCCAAATCGGCGGGCAGCCAATCGGTTATGCCCGAAATGCACGAGCCGCCCGGCAATTTGCTGATCAGCTTTGCCACCTGGGCCGGATTGCCGCAGGCGCATGAGGTTCAACGATTAAGGGACATCCTGCACATGGCTGTTGATAAAAGCTAATGCGCTTGTAGTTCCTTTGCAACACGCATGAATCCGCAGCAGGCAAAGGTTAGGATTGACCAGCTCACCGAAGAGCTCAAAACACATAATTACCGTTATTATGTGCTTGCAGAACCGGTGATTTCCGACTTGGAGTTTGACAGGCTGCTGAAAGAGTTGGAATACCTGGAATCACAACATCCTGAATGGGCCCATATGGATTCACCCACCCGGCATATTGGTTCGGATGTGGGAAATGAATTTCGCACCGTAAAACACAAACGGCCCATGCTGAGCCTTGGCAATACATATAGCCAAGAAGAATTGCGTGAATTTGATGCCCGAATTGCCAAAGCACTGGGCGGAGAACCCTACGAATATGTTTGTGAGCTGAAGGTAGATGGACTGGCCATTTCCATTTTTTATGAAGAAGGAATGCTGGTTCAGGCCGTAACCCGCGGCGACGGTATTCAGGGCGATGATGTCACTGAGAATGTGCGCACCATCCGCTCCCTGCCCAAACAGCTGAAAGGAAATCATCCTCCCTCGTTTGAAATGCGTGGCGAAATATTTATGCACCGCAAAGCTTTTGAACGCCTCAATCAGGAGCGAATGGCTACAGGCGCCCTGCCCTATGCCAATCCGCGGAATGTGGCCTCCGGTTCCCTGAAGCTGAAAGACAGCCGTGAAGTTGCTGCCCGCCCTTTGGATGTGGTACTGTACCATTTCCTGGATGACCGGAATTCATTTACTACACATTGGGATGCCTTGGAAGCTGCTCGCTCCTGGGGCCTGAACATCTCTGAACACAGTAAAAAATGCAGCAACCTAAACGAGGTATATGCTTATTTGGAATACTGGAATGAGGCACGTAAAAATCTGAGTTTCGATACCGATGGTGTGGTCATCAAGGTGAACAACCGCAACCAGCAGCAGGAACTAGGCTTTACAGCAAAAGTGCCGCGCTGGGCCATAGCCTATAAATTTCAAACGGAAACCGCACATACCAAACTCAAAAGCATCAGCTTTCAGGTTGGACGTACAGGAGCCATTACGCCTGTGGCAAACCTGGAACCGGTGAATCTGCTCGGAACAGTGGTAAAAAGGGCATCACTGTACAATGCCAATGAAATTGAACGTCTTGACATCCGTCCGGGCGATTGGGTTTTTGTAGAGAAAGGTGGTGAAATTATTCCGAAAGTAACTGGTGTTGACTTCAGCAAACGGCAGGAACAATTGCCTGCTTTCCAATACATCCAATTTTGTCCTGAATGCCATACCGCCCTGGTACGCGAAGAAGATGGTGCCCTGCACTATTGCCCCAATGAATTGGAATGTCCGCCGCAGGTGAAAGGGCGCATCGAACATTTTGTGGCCAGGAAAGCAATGAATATTGAAAGCATTGGCGCAGAAACCATTGATTTGATGTACCAGGCTGGATTGGTACGCAACGTGGCCGACCTGTACGATGTACAGATGGAAGATCTGCTGAAGCTGGACCGCATGGCCGAAAAAAGTGCACAGAACATCCTGAACGGCATAGAAGCCAGCAAACAGGTTCCTTTTGAACGGGTATTGTTCGCATTGGGAATCCGGCACGTGGGTGAAACCGTTGCGCGAAAAATTGCAGCGGCGGCGGGAAACATCCAATGGCTGGAACATGCCGGACCGGATCAACTTCAGGCCATAGAAGAAGTTGGCCAGATTATTGCCGCAAGCATCCACGACTGGTTTTCCAAACCTCAGCACAAAGAATTGATCCAACGCTTGCAGCAGGCCGGTTTGAAACTGGAACTTGCCCCAAGACAATTTGATTCTGACCTATTGAACGGGAAAACATTGGTCATCACCGGAACATTTGCGCAATTCAGCAGGGAAGAAATCAGGGATATGATTGAACGAAACGGAGGCAAAAATGGCTCCAGCGTTGGCAAAAGCACCCATTATCTGGTAGCAGGAGCAGGCGTTGGACCGGCAAAAATGGAAAAAGCCATCGCGCTGGGTGTACAGGTAATTAGTGAAGAAGAGTTTTTAAAAATGATTGAATATGGCATTGCATAAATTGAAGGAAAGGGTTGGAAGGAAAGTACTGGAGCAACGCATGCTGCAGCATAAACAGAAACGCACGGTGGTTTCTTTCCCCAGTGCAAAGCACATCCTGCTGGCATTCAGCATGAAACAAACAGAACAGGAACTGGCAATAATTGAGCAGTTTGCCGCCCAATTGAAAGAAATGGGTAAAAAGGTGACCCGACTGATCTATCTGGGAAAACTAAACCGAAAGGAAGTAAAACCGGGTGATATTGCCGGCACGGTATATATTTCCAATGAAGATTTTAATCTGTGGGGTATGCCCGTTTCTGCAAAAAGTAAGGACATCCTTTCCACTCCGTTCGATTATGTCATCAACCTGAACATGGAAAGCCCCATGCAACTGTGCAGCATGACCGCATGCAGTAAAGCTTCACTGCGCATTGGGCCTTACAAGGCTTCCGACTTGGCCTGCTATGACTTGATGCTCGGAAGCAACAAACAATCGGATTTGAAACACTACATCCGCGACCTCAACCACTATATCCCCAAATTATGAGCGCAAGCAAAAAATTCATAGGCACCGGCACCGCCCTGATTACTCCGTTTCACGCAGATGGAAGTCTGGATTTACAGGCGCTGGAACTGTTGGTAGCACAGCAAATCCGGAACAACATCAACTACCTCGTGGTGCTGGGAACTACCGGCGAAAGTGCCACCGTGCGTGCCGAGGAACGCGCGCTGATCAAAGAAACCGTCCTACGTGCAAACAACAGCAGGGTTCCGCTGGTGCTGGGCATTGGAGGCAATGATACTTTTGCTGTACGCGATGCCATGTTGCAGGAAGACCTGGATGGTTTTGATGCCATCCTCAGTGTTTCGCCTTACTATAACAAACCTAATCAGCGCGGGATGGTGGAGCACTACCGCATCCTGGCCGATCATGCGCCGCGCCCGCTGATTATTTACAATGTACCCGGACGCACCGGTGCAAACATGCTGGCACAAACCCAGTTGGAAATCGCCGGCTTCGACAATGTTATTGGCACCAAAGAAGCCAGTGGAAATGTGGAACAATGCATGGAAATCCTGAGGCACAAACCCGAAGATTTCCTGGTCATCAGCGGGGATGATGCCCTCACCTTCCCATTTCTTGCCCTGGGTATGGACGGTGTAATCAGCGTGGCCACTCATGCATTTCCCGATGCCATGAGCCGCATGGTTTCCGCAGCACTTCGTGGAAACTGGACCGAAGCGCGCTCCCTGCACTACGCGCTCTTGCCGTTAATGCAGGAAATCTTCGCCGATGGTTCTCCGGGTGGAATCAAGGTGATGCTGGAAACCGCAGGGATCTGCAAAAACATCGTGCGCCTGCCTTTGATGCCTGTTAAAGAAGAAGTTGCCCTGCGGCTGCGCACCTTATACCGCCAATTAGCAGAAGATGAGCGCCTATCTGGCCAATCTTAACAGACTTCCAGCCTGGCTGCACGCCTATGGCGTAACCCATATCGTTGCCTGTCCGGGTTCCCGAAATGCGCCTTTGCTGGAAACGCTGCACCGCTCCGGACTGTTTACCATAACCGGTGTGCGCGATGAACGCAGCGCCGCATTCATTGCCCTGGGCATGGCACAGCGTGGAATTCCCGCCGCCATATGTTGTACCAGCGGTACCGCTGTGCTGAACTTATATTCTGCGGTTTGTGAAGCTTATTATCAGCGCGTGCCGCTGATTGCCATCACCGCCGACAGACCTCCGGAACTGATTGACCAATGGGATGGACAGACCATCAGACAACAGGGCATTTTCGAAAAACATATTCTCGACAGCATTCAATGGCCGGATGATCTGGACGACCCGGAGCAGTCTGGCGTGATTGATGCACTGATGGAACGGGCGCTTCAGCAGGCCACCGGCCCTTGCAAAGGCCCGATCCACATCAATATTCCGCTGCGCGACCCGATTTACAGAGATTTTGAACATCTGTCGCCTATTGTGCCGGTTTGTGCAAAAAAGGCAGCAAACACAGGAAGTCATGAAATCCTGTTGCCGGAATTAACGGGTCGAACCTTACTGATTTGCGGTATGCACGCTCCGGATGAAAGGCTTCAGAAAGCCATCAAACGCATCAGTGCAAAAATGCCGGTACTGTGCGACATTGCTTCAGGATTGCTTGAATATTCAAGCCACCCAAACTGGGAACGATCCTTCCTGATGTCGGGTGGTGAACTGCCCGAAGTTTTAGCTGCAGATCAACTGATCAGCATCGGAACATCCATGCTCAGCAAACCCCTCAAGCAATGGCTGCGCCGACAAAAACCAAAAAAACAATTTCATATTTCAGAAGCAGGCTGGGTGGGTGATCCATTTGATACACATCCGCGAAACCTCAGCCAAAACCCTGCGGCATTTCTGGAATTGCTTGATGAACAACTTGTGCCCAATGCCAATTACCAGGCAGCTTGGAATCAGTGGTTTGCCACGCACGAAGAACGATACCGGCAGATTCAGCCCATATTGCCATGGTCTGAATGGTCGGCTTTGGAATTGTTGTTCAAAACCATGCCTCAAGGAACCACTTTGCAATTGGGCAACAGCATGCCTGTGCGCTATGCAGCTTGGCTGGCACCACAAAATGTCAACGCGGTATTTTCCAACAGGGGAAGCAGCGGAATAGACGGCTGTGTTTCTACGGCCGTAGGCTATGCATTGGCCCATCCCAAAGAACAGGTATTGTTGTTGGTTGGCGATGTAAGCTTTTTTTACGACAGCAACGCACTGTGGATTGACCATCAGCCCGAAAATCTGCGCATCGTTATTTTGAACAACCAAGGCGGGAACATCTTCAGAATCATTGACGGCCCGAACAAACTGCAGGTAACCAGAAGTTTCCTGGTGATGGAAGAATTCCGAAGCGCACAAACCTTGGCCAATAGCTACAGTTGCGCATATTACCCGATGCACGAAGCGCCTCATCCCGACGAGCTTCACCAATTCTTCAGCCAAAAAGGGCCGGCCATTCTGGAATTGGTATTTCCCGCAAACAGCGGACCTGAAGTATTGGCACGGATAAAAGGCGCCTAAACGCTTAACGCATCGAGGGCTTATGCCTAACTTTGTGTCGTGCTTCTTCAGGAACTTACAGCCATCAGTCCGGTTGACGGAAGATACCGCAACAAGGCCGCAGCACTTGCGCCATTTTTCTCTGAATTCGGCTTAATCCGCTACCGCGTGCTGGTTGAGGTTGAATATCTTTTCGCATTGGCAGAAGCGGGAATTCCCGGTTTTGACGGGCAGGCATTGAAGCAAAAATCCAGCGAACTGCGCAGCCTGTATCGCGATTTCACCCCTGAACAGGCCGCACAAATTAAACACACAGAAAAAACCACCAACCACGACGTAAAGGCGGTGGAGTATTTTGTAAAAGAACAACTGGATGCCCAGGGACTTAATGCTTTGAGGGAATGGGTGCATTTCGGACTCACCTCCCAGGACATCAACAATACCGCCATACCGCTGAGCCTTAAAGAGGCCTGTGGTCAGGAATTGTTTCCTGCCCTCGAACAGGTGCTGGGCAAACTAAACACCATGGCTCATGATTGGATGGATGTGCCCATGCTGGCGCGTACCCACGGTCAACCTGCTTCTCCAACACGCCTGGGAAAAGAAATCTACGTGTTTGTAAATCGCCTGGAGGCTCAAATCAAGCAGCTTAAGGAGGTAAGTTTCGCAGCAAAATTTGGCGGGGCCACCGGTAATTTCAATGCGCACCACGTGGCATATCCTACCATTAACTGGGAACAGTTTGCCAACAACTTTGTGAATGTTCAGCTGGGATTGAGCCGCAGTTCCGTAACAACACAAATTGAACATTACGATCAGTTGGCAGCACTCTTTGACGCCTTCAGAAGAATCAATACCATCCTGATTGATTTATGCCGCGACATCTGGTCGTATGTGAGCATGAATTATTTCAGACAAAAAATAAAAGCAGGCGAGGTAGGTTCTTCGGCCATGCCGCATAAAGTGAATCCCATCGACTTTGAAAACGCCGAAGGAAATTTAG
>JBEDND010000255.1:0-4302 GCA_041170785.1 Bacteroidota bacterium
GCAGAGCCGTTGTCAACTCCTGTAGTTCAGCGGTTTTTTGTTCTTTGTTCATGTGGATTAAATACCGGGAATCGATTTTACATCAACGGCCACGCCCGGGCTCATGGTGCTTGAAATGAAAATGCTGCGGAAATAAGTTCCTTTGGAAGCGGAAGGTTTTAATTTATGCAGCACGTTGATGAGTTCTTGTGCATTCTCAGACAACTTTTCGGCGTCGAAAGACACTTTACCAATAGAAGTATGAATGATGCCGGTTTTGTCAACCTTGAAATCTATTTTACCCGCCTTCACTTCTGTTACTGCCTTACCCACTTCCATGGTAACAGTACCACTTTTGGGATTAGGCATTAAATTGCGGGGACCGAGAATTTTACCCAACTTTCCGAGTTTCGCCATCACGCTTGGAACGGCGATGATGATGTCGATGTCAGTCCAGCCCGAAGCGATTTTCTCAATGTAGTCATCCAATCCAACGTGGTCGGCACCGGCTTCCCGTGCTTCTGCTTCTTTATCGGGATTACACAATACCAGCACGCGAACCGTTTTACCCGTTCCGTGGGGCAATGTAGCCACACCGCGCACCATTTGATTGGCTTGTTTTGGATCTACACCCAAACGAACATCTATATCTACGGAAGAATCAAATTTGGTATTGGTGATCTTCTTCACAATATCAAATGCTTCCGCGATGGTATACGATTTATTGATGTCGTACTTAGAAAGTGCTTCTTTCCTTTTTTTTGTGAGTTTCATCAGTTCAATTCTTTAGAAGGGTTTATCACCTGTTACTGCAATACCCATACTGCGTGCAGTTCCTGCTACCATACTCATGGCAGATTCTATCGTAAAGCAGTTCAAGTCAGGCATCTTCTCCTGAGCGATGTTTCGCACCTGATCCCAGGATACCGAGCCGGCTTTCTTCCGATTTGGTTCCGCAGATCCTTTGGCCACTTTGCTTACTTCCAACAACTGCACTGCTACAGGTGGAGTTTTGATGATAAAATCAAAGGATTTATCGGCAAATACCGTAATGATTACCGGCAATACCTTTCCCATTTTGTCCTGCGTACGTGCGTTAAACTGCTTGCAGAACTCCATGATGTTCACACCTTTAGAACCTAATGCCGGACCGATTGGTGGAGCGGGGTTCGCCTGTCCTCCTTTAACCTGAAGCTTTACAAAGCCTGTTACCTGTTTAGCCATTTCTTTTCTTGCTTTTTAATCAGTCGATCTTCTCTACCTGGTTATAATTGAGCTCCAGTGGGGTGCGTCTTCCAAAGATCAACACCATCACTTTCACTTTTTTCTTTTCATCATTTACTTCCTCGATAACACCGGAGAACTCATTGAATGGTCCGTCAACTACTTTTACTTGTTCACCTACCATGAATTGTTCTTCGGCTTCTGCGTTGCCCTGACTTAATTCGTCGGCAGTACCCAGAATACGATTCAGTTCACTTGTTCGCAATGGTTGTGGATTTCCACCCGAACCCAAAAAACCAACAACACCGGTCACACTTTTTATTACGGGAGCAACCTCACCCACTAAATTCGCATGGATCAAAATGTAGCCCGGAAATGCATTGCGCTCCTTGGCTACTTTTTTTCCATTTTTAATTTGGTACACCTTTTCAGTAGGTATGAGGATTTCGGGAACGAATTCTGACAGCTTATTGCGCAGCAATTCGTTCTCGATATAGGACTTCACCTTCTTTTCCTGTCCGGTGATTGCCCTTACCACGTACCAATTTAATCCGGTGTCGCTCATTTAAATAGTTTGTAGAATTGGGTCAATACTGAACCAATTCCTATATCCATCAAGTAAATGACCAAAGCAAAAATGAAAGAGGCCAAAAGCACAATAATGGTGCTTTCGCGCAACTCGTTCCAGGTGGGCCAGGACACCTTGTTTACCAGTTCGTCTCTGGTAAGGTTAAAATAGTTCCGGATCCTTTCTATCATATCCTTTGGTTATTTGCACGGGTGGCAGGACTCGAACCTACAGCCAACGGTTTTGGAGACCGCTACTCTACCAATTGAGCTACACCCGTATAAGCCCGGGGAGGTTTCCGCCTCCCCGAAGCCGATACGTTGTTTTTATTCTACGATTTCAGTTACCTGACCAGCACCTACGGTACGACCGCCTTCCCGAATCGCGAAGCGCAGACCTTTTTCCATAGCAATGGGCTGAATCAATTCAACATTGATGGTTACGTTATCGCCGGGCATTACCATTTCAGTGCCCTCGGGGAGGGTGATTTCTCCGGTTACGTCAGTGGTACGGAAATAGAACTGAGGGCGATACTTGTTGAAGAATGGAGTATGACGTCCACCTTCTTCTTTGCTCAATACGTAAACCTCAGCTTTGAATTTTTTATGTGGCTTAACGCTTTTGGGAGCACAGATTACCATGCCGCGATGGATGTCGTTCTTTTCAACACCGCGGAGCAGCAAACCGGCGTTGTCACCAGCTTCACCGCGATCGAGGAGTTTGCGGAACATTTCCACACCTGTTACTGTAGAGTCGATTGACTCACCGAAACCGATGATTTGAACTGGCTCACCAACTTTGATGATGCCGCGCTCGATACGACCGGTAGCAACTGTTCCACGACCTGTGATAGAAAATACGTCTTCTACAGGCATCAGGAAGGGCTGGTCAACCAGACGTGGAGGCAATGGAACCCAGGTATCAACCGCTTCCATCAACTGAAGGATGGTGTCAACCCACTTCTGATCACCGTTCAATCCACCAAGAGCAGATCCGCGGATGATGGGAGTATTGTCTGCGTCGAATTCATAGAATTTCAGAAGATCGCGGATTTCCATTTCAACGATTTCCAGAAGTTCTTCATCATCAACCATGTCCACTTTGTTCATGAAAACCACCAAACGGGGAACACCTACCTGGCGCGCCAGAAGGATGTGTTCACGGGTTTGGGGCATTGGACCATCTGTAGCAGCTACTACCAGGATGGCGCCATCCATTTGCGCTGCACCTGTTACCATGTTTTTTACATAGTCAGCGTGGCCCGGACAGTCAACGTGGGCATAGTGCCTGTTGCCTGTTTGGTACTCAACGTGCGCAGTGTTGATGGTGATACCGCGTTCCTTTTCTTCAGGAGCGGCGTCGATGGAGTCAAATGAGCGCTTCTCTGCCAGGCCCTGGTTTGCCAGAACGGTGGTGATAGCTGCGGTAAGCGTGGTCTTACCGTGGTCAACGTGGCCGATCGTACCGATGTTCACGTGCGGTTTGGACCGGTCGAATGTTTCTTTTGCCATAGTGGTTTATTATATTCGGTTAGTTCCTTGGTTGTTCTAATTGTTGAGCCAATGAGGGGATTTGAACCCCTGACCTTTTCCTTACCAAGGAAACGCTCTACCCCTGAGCTACATCGGCTGGTATGGAATTTCAAGTTGCCCAAAACTCCATGTTTCGAGCGGGAGACGAGGCTCGAACCCGCGACCTGCAGCTTGGAAGGCTGCCGCTCTACCAACTGAGCTACTCCCGCATTGTTTGATTCTGGGCTGAATGCACCATTCAGTCAAAAATCTGAAGTGGGGAAAGAAGGATTCGAACCTCCGAAGTCGTAAGACAGCAGATTTACAGTCTGCCCCATTTGGCCACTCTGGTATTTCCCCAAAACTTTTTCTGCACAAATCCAAACATATCGTTCGGTTTGTACCTATTACTGAGCCACCTGTCGGAATCGAACCAACGACCTACTGATTACAAGTCAGTTGCTCTACCAGCTGAGCTAAGGTGGCTTTCAAAGAACGCCTTCCACGGGCTGCAAACCCTTTTTCTGAAAGGACTGCAAAAGTAGCATAAAAACTACATTGTTCAAACAAGTCTGTGGATTTTTTTAAGGAATAGCCATTCGTTCCTTAAACCAGCTGGTGTTCCTATTGATATTCAAGGATTTACGCACGCAAAACTGCGCCGTTTCTGATCAGCCCTGGGTGCTGAGTTTTGACTTCAGCGTGCTGATTTGCCGGCGTAAGGCTTCGGTTGCCTGGTCGGCCGCCAATTCGAAATTTCGGGCCCGCTCTTCGGCAAATAAATGCCACTTCCCCACGTGCATCCTGATTTCTACTACTTTATTTTCTTTATCATCTGCTTTGTTCACCTTCAGAAACACCTCAGAACTCAATATCCTGTCGTGGAAGGTTTGAAGCTTTTCCAGCTTGCGGGTAATGAAATCCAGCAGCTTGCCATCTGCTTTGAAATTGGTGGCCTGAAATTGAATGTTCATGGGGTTTGCTTATTAGGTTTAATGGAAAACTGAAACCAAGAATGAA
>JBEDND010000256.1:0-6679 GCA_041170785.1 Bacteroidota bacterium
GGCCTGCCGCATCATCGTTTACCGGAGCTGAATTGGTGGGTACCGCATTGTTTCGACAGCGTCATTTAACTGAAAATCAACGACAGGAACGCATCATGATGGCCCTTGAAACCTCGGGGGCGGCGCATCTTTCGGGGGGGCATTTTGGCAAGATGAGCGACGGCGAAAAACAGAAAGTGCTGCTGGCACGGGCGCTGGCGCAGGATACGCCGGTGCTGTTGCTTGATGAACCCAGTGCGTACCTGGATTTTGCTGCCAAGAGGGAACTGGCCGCCATGTTGCAGCGGCTCGCCCACGAATTCGATAAGCTTGTCATCGTGAGTACCCACGATACCGAGGTCTTTTTGCCACGTGCAGACGATTTACTGTTCCTCAACGGCAATCGTGAGGGCAAACACCTGCCTCAGCCGGCAGGAAATCCTGAAGCAGCAAGGCTGTTCCAGTTTGCCGGTGGTTAATGTTTACTTTGCAGGATATCCCGCGTCATACCAGGCCTTGAACGCATCAAGATCAGCCTGTGAAGCGCCGCCTGGCGGCATTGATTTCTTGTTGTATACCTCGCTGTAAATCTTGCTGATTTTCCCTTTGATGCTTCCTGCATAATCATCGGGGTTGTATGCCCAGGAAATACGGTTGCTGCCGCCTTGTCCGTGGCAGGATCCACATTTGCTGTCGAACCAGGGCCGCATGGAAACATGTTCAAAAGCGGTGCTTTCCTTCTTGCAGGAAGTGGTCATCAGTGCAGTAAGTGATGCGCATCCAAGCAGTGCGCCGGCAAAAAGTCTGTTTATGTTCATCACCTTAATAATACACCACAGGCGTAAATTGTTCGATGCCATGCTTCAACTTGCCATTAATTTTGAGCCGAACTTCCTTGGCTCAATCGTATTTCCAATTCAGGCAATTTCTCATGGTACAAAATCATGCAGCGATGCGTATCAGCACCGATGCCTGTTTGTTTGGTGCCTGGATTCAGCTGCATCATGCCCGCCGGGTGCTCGATGTGGGTACCGGAACAGGTTTGCTGGCTCTGATGCTTGCCCAGCGATTTCCCGAAACGCGGTTCACAGCCGTGGAAGTAGAAGCAGGTGCCTGTATTGATGCCGCCGCGAATTTCAAGGCTGCGCCCTGGCAGGAACGTCTTCAGCTGTTTCAAGAAGATGTGCGCCATTGGCAAACAACCGAAAAATTTGATGCCATCGTGTGCAATCCGCCGTTCTTCATGCATGATTTGCCAAATCCTGAACAGCGAAAACAGCTTGCACGCCATGGACGGTTCGGACTAAGTCCGGAAGCGCTGGTCGGGGTGGTGCAACGCCTGCTCCATCCGAAGGGACGATTTTATGTTATGCTCCCGCCCCAAACAATGGCCCTGCTGGAAACACATGCTGCAACAGTTGGCTTGTTCCCCGTTCAGCGCGGTGTGGTGCGGCATGCACCAGAAAAACCAGTGCATCTGAATTTCGTTGTTTTTGCCAGGGATGGGCAGTCGCCTGCTTCCGAAGAACAGATCTCGCTGAAAATTGGCCATGCTTACAGCGCCCGTGCCGCTGAATTGCTTACACCGTATTATCTCTTTCTTGATCCGCCTGCAAGTATTTGATTCCCAAAGGCAGGGCTTAAATTGCATGGCCTTTGTCATGATGATGAATAACCTGTCTCGACTGTATTTCCTGGGATTGGTGGTGATTGGTGGCTGCAATTTCCATCGCAGTCCCCGCATTCCCGAAGTTCCCCTGATTAAAAGCCTCACCACGGTGATACAGCTGCAACCGGTTCCTACGGTTTTGTATCTGCAAGATGTAGTTTCCGATGTGCGCAAAGTGGACAGCCTGAGCAGCAGTTCCGGCTATAGGGTAAGCTGGCTTCCCGGCGCCGATTCAGCTATGCTGGTTGCCGACAGCAGTGCTCCTGCCATGGGCGCTTTGCATATTTGGATGGGTGGATACGCCTACACCGCTCCATTGCGGAAAAGCCGTAAATCCTGGCAAAGATTTTCCTTCGCCGATCCTGATCAACGCCGTGTTTCTATGGCCGTAAAGGGCAGTTTCAATGGCTGGAATCCGAAGGCCGGGGTCATGGAATGGAAGCAGGGAATCTGGACGTATTCCTGCTGGCTGGGCCCCGGAAACCACCAATATGTTATGGTTGCCGATGGTGTGCATGAATTCCGTGATCCTTCAAACAACGACAGCATCAGCAATGGCATGGGAGCTTGGAATTCGCTGCGCCGCGCCGGTTCCGCCGGCAATGCGCCCTTTATTTCCACCAAGGACTTTACCGGAACACAGGTGCGTTTGAGCATGACGGCAGGCGCAAGCATTTTGGCCCTTTGGGAGCATCATGAATTGCCCTGGGATACCGCTCGGGGTTTTGTCACTTTCGAAATTCCGAAGCAGGCGCGCACAAAAGAACGCAGCCACCTGCGCATCTGGGTGTACGATCAAAACCGCAGCGGCAACGATGTGTTGATTCCGCTGGAACGCGGGAAGGTACTCGTTGATACCGCATCACTGAAACGAAGTGACCTGCACGCAACGGTCATCTATAATCCGATGATCGACCGCTTTTTCAATGGCAATGCGTCCAATGACCGCCCACTGAATCGCCCTGACGTGCATCGTCGTGTTGACTTCCATGGCGGTGATGTGGCGGGCATCACCCGGAAAATCCGCGATGGGTATTTTTCTGGATTGGGCATAAACACTTTGTGGATTTCACCGGTGATTTTAAACCCGGATGGTCCTTACGGCCAATGGCCAAATCCATCTACAAAATTCAGTGCCTACCACGGCTATTGGCCCATCAGCAGTACGCGCACCGATCCCAGGTTTTGTACACCCGAAGAGCTGAAAGAACTCATCAGCGTAGCCCACAGCCACGGCATCAATGTACTGCTCGATTACGTGGCGCATCACGTGCATCAGGAACATCATTTGTACCGTGAACATCCGGAGTGGTTCACCAGCCTCATGCTTCCCGATGGCACAAAAAATACCGAACGCTGGGATGAGTACAGGCTGACTACCTGGTTTGATGATTTCCTGCCCACCTTCAACTTCAGCAATCCTGAAGTGGTGGCGCGCTTGTCGGATAGCGCCGTTTGGTGGTTGGAACAGTTTCCGGCTGATGGCTTCCGCCATGATGCCACCAAACATATTCCTGAAACGTTCTGGAGGGCACTTACCCGCAAGCTGAAGCAGCGCATCAGCGAAACGGATTCAGGACGCGCTTTGTTCCAGATCGGTGAAACCTACGGAAGTCCGGAGTTAATCAGCGCTTACCTTGGCAGCGGCATGCTTGATGCCCAGTTCGATTTCAACCTGTACGATGCTGCCGTGGCCGCATTCAGCAAACCGTCCGGCATGAAGCATCTGGAAGAAGTGCTGCGCGAAAGCATGGAATGGTATGGCAGTCACCACCTGATGGGCAACATCACCGGAAACCAGGATCGGCCCAGGTTTGTGTCGCTGGCTGATGGCAGTATTCCGGAAAACGGCAGCACCAAACAGGCAGGCTGGGATCGGTCTATTGTCAACAGTAATGAAGCATCCTTTCATCAGTTACAGGCATTGTTTGCGTTTATGTGCGCCGTACCCGGCATTCCCGTTATGTATTACGGTGATGAGATTGGCATGCCCGGCGCCAATGACCCAGACAGCCGCAGGATGATGCGTTTTGATTCACTGAATCCCATGCAGCTGGCGCAGCGCGACATGTTTGCCAAACTAGCCAGGATGCGGCGGAATCACCTGGCCCTGAGCTATGGTGATGTGCGCATCATCAGCGCCGATCAGGAAAGTCTGGTGCTGGAACGCAATTACTTTGGCAAGAAGATTGTTTGTGTGTTCTACAGCGGGAAAACACCCAGAACTTTTTCCCTGTCTGCTGCGCCATCGCACTCCCTGTGCGGCAACACAGTGCAGCGCACGGGCAATGAAGTACGGTTAACACTCGCCCCAAATCGATTTGACTATCTCTACTGAAATGAAACTTTATAAATCAATACTCGCAGCAATCGCACTGCACTTTGCCGGAATCATCATGGCTCAGGACACCATGACGCTGTTGAATAAGGAGGTAATCTTGTGCAAGGTGAAAACCATCAACCGCAGCGATGTGGATTATGTGCTTTGGACCTCTCGTTCAGGTCCGGTGTATGGAGTTTCTAAATCCATGATCCACAAAATCCAATACGAAACAGGTGGTGATTTGATATTGAATCCAATGCCTGTTGAAGAGCCAAAAGCCATGGTCCGCGACTCTGCTGTTCAGGGAACCTACATGCAGGGGGTGGAAGATGCGCGCAACCACTATTTTGGTTATGGACCGGCACGCACGGTTTCTGTGGGAATGGGTTTTCTTGCCCTCTTCACCAGCGGACTCAGCGCATTGCCTTCAGCCTTGATGTCCGTGAAAACGCCCGACAGAGAAAGACTCGGTTTGCCTGATGAAGCCTTATTTGACAACAACAAATCCTACCGCGACGGCTACCTGTACGAAGCGAAAAAAATCAAGAGCAAGAAAATCTGGACTTCCTACGGCGCAGGCGTTGGCTTGTTTGTGGTTACGGTGGTAGGATTGGTGATTTTGCTGTAACAGCATTCAACCAGAGGTTCCAAATTGCTCAGGCAATATTCCCGGCAAGCCGGTGATGCGAAGCGATGCGGATCCTCGAAACTGCCCGGGTTAAACCCAACTGATGTTCACGAAATAATTTGAAGCAGACCCATTGAGCGCAGCTGTGGCGGCTTCGTACAGCGCGCTGGGTAAGGCGGTTTGCCTATTTGCGCAGGATGTCCAGCAGGTCTGCCTCCAGACTCTTGCGGGGAGTTTCGGTAATGCGGCCAATTTCTGAGCCATTTCTGTACACGGCAATCAACGGAACCAGTGTTAAGCCCGGCTTGGCGGCAAAGCCATTGGCATTGAGCGGCTTCTTGGCTCGGTTTACCCCGCTGTAATGGAAGTTCTCAGCAGGGAAATTGCATTGATCCAATATGGAAGCAAGCTTGGGCACTTCTCGCCTTGTGTCGTCGCACCAGGCACCACCGGCAACAAAAATTTCGGTTCCCTGGAGTGCATTCTGAAGTTGTTCCTGCATCCTGGAATCGAGGTTGAAGCCTGGATATTGAGCAGCAAGCACTTCCATGAATTGATCGCGGTTGCTGGGCGACGCGGCATCTTCTGCATCCCATTCCAGGTTCAGGTCGTTGAGGAGTTTGTTATATACAGCCATGCTTTTGGAATTGGCGGCAATGGAAGGGAAGGTGTCGGGTTTCACATTACGCGCAGCGGCAGTATCCGGCATGATGGGACGGTGCAGGCTGTCGTGGATCATGGAATCTCCCGGGGCAGGCATCAGGCGCACAAATCCGTTGGACGGAGCAACGGTAACAACATCTTTTTCAGGAACAACTTTGCGGCTCTTGCAGGATGTTGCGGCAACGAGCATGATGAGAAGGATGATGCGATTCACCCCACAAAAATAGCGCGGCTGAAGAGGAATTGTTCTATTAGTTTTGCCGCGCATGGCCATCACCCTAAAAGAACTGCAGGCGCCCATAGCGCAGGATCTTGCTGCTTTTGAACAGCTTTTTGCCATGAGCATGAAGAGCAGGGTACCACTGCTCAACACCATCATGAACTACATCATCAGGCGTAAAGGGAAGCAAATCAGGCCATTGTTTGTGATGTACAGTGCGCAACTGTGCGGCGGAATTAATGAACGCACCTACCGTGCTGCAGCACTGGTTGAACTGCTGCATACCGCTACACTGGTTCATGATGATGTGGTTGATGAAAGCTATGCGCGCCGGGGTTTCTTTAGCATCAACGCGCTGTGGAAGAACAAAATAGCCGTACTGGTGGGCGATTATCTGCTGAGCCGGGGTTTGTTGCTGAGTATAGAACATGATGACTTCGACCTCCTCAAAATCACCAGCAGAGCGGTTCGCGATATGAGTGAAGGTGAGCTCATGCAGCTGGAACGCAGCCGCTTCCTGGACATTACCGAGGAGATTTACTTCGAGATCATCCGTCAAAAAACAGCTTCGCTCATCGCCTCCTGTTGTGCCATTGGCGCTGCCTCGGCAGGTTCCGATCTTGCCCGGGTGGAACAGTTTCGCCTGTTTGGGGAACGCATCGGCCTGGCTTTTCAAATTCGCGACGACTTATTTGATTTCGGCGATAACGAGAGCGGCAAACCAACCGGTATAGACATCCGCGAAAAGAAACTCACCCTGCCGCTGATCCACGCATTGAAACAAGTTCCCTCTGCAGAGGCTAAATCCATGCTGCGCCTCATAAAAGGGAATAAATCAGATCGGGAAAAACTCAAACAGGTTACCGCGTTTGTAACGGCACAGGGTGGTATGGAATACGCGCGTGCGGTGATGTCAAAATTGAAAGCAGAAGCTTTTGCAGCCATTGAACCGGTGTTGGAACAGGATGGATATCCTGTGGATATGCGCAAGCTGGTTGATTTTGTGATTGACCGCCGTCATTAACCCGCGCTGCGCATTTTCCTTATGTTTGCAGCTATGCTGACGGCAAAACTCCACGGAAAAGAAATAGCGCTTGGCGAAGCCGGGGGCCATTGGGTCGCGGATGGTATGGATTCACTGGATATACATCCAATTTCCGAGCGCAGGTTTCACATGATTGCCGGAAACCGCAGCTA
>JBEDND010000257.1:0-6341 GCA_041170785.1 Bacteroidota bacterium
GTTCGCAGCAGCAGCCAGAAAATGATTTCCCGCGGAAACCAAATCGTTCAACTGGACGGAAGCGGCTTGAATGCAGGCATGTACCTGTACCGTTTCACTGCCGGCAAGAACGTGGTGACCAAGAAAATGACCATTCAATAATCAACACCAACCCAAAAACAAAAAGCCCCGATACATCGGGGCTTTTTGTTTTTATTCGTTCCAATACAGCGCGGGATCTGTTTCCGGATGCACGGGTTTTCCCTGCAACATGCAGGCAATCAACTCCTTTACCAGCAAAGGCCCCATGGAAGCACCCTTACTTCCCCAACCATTGCAGATGTACAGCTGACGATGCTCCGGATGTGGCCCCATGTATGGGCGGCGGCGCCCAACAGTTGGCCTCACTGCCGTTTCATGGGCAAGGATTTCATAAGATACCGCGTCGGGTAACAAATCACTGATTTGCTGCAACAATATTGCCTTTCCGGATTCAGTGGGTTCCGGAATCAGGTTCTTCCAGTCATAAGTAGAACCAATACGGAATACGCCCGAACCAAGTGGAATAGAAAAAACCTTCTTTTTTACGATGTATGAAGGAAGTCCGGAAGGATCCGACAAACGTATGCTCAGCAATTCACCACGTGTAAGGTGAAAGGGCAGAGATTCCAACGGTTGCTGTTCAAAGGCATATGCACCCTGAGCAAAAACCACATACTTGGCTTTGATGTCGCGCCAATGCCAATAACCTTGTTCAAAATGGAGCGCATCCCAAAGAACAGCTTTGTCGCTGAAACGCCCCTGCCTTGTCCACAATGCGCGATGATATCCACATAAAGCAGCCATATCCAATCGACCGGACTGCCGCGTTAAGGCTCCACTTCGGCCATGCAATTCCGGAAGTTCTTCCATCCATTCCAGCCACCGAGGACCCACTTGTTCCGCAGCGCGCTGCCAATGCCGGCGATCTTGTGCGCTGTCTGCCAAAAACGCCATGGGCATGGCATGAAAAAATACCTGACCTGCAGCGGCTTCCAGTTCACGGTAGTAGTGTGCTGATGCTGGAAACAGTTCCTCTGCACGCCAGGTCAGTCCGCCCGTTCTTGGCACCAAAGCATGCATCAATCCGGCGGCCACCTGAGAAGATGTGGGCGAGATTCCCGGATCTGCAATATGCACTTCCAGGCCTTGCAACAAAAGTTCACGGGCAAGCAGTGTGCCGGCAATCCCTTGGCCGGCCACCAAAACATCAACGCAGGCCATGAAGGCAAATCTCCTATTTTTGTTCTGATGAAGCGACTCTTATTAAGCGCGGCAGCCTGTTTTTTTCTGACGCTGCGCCTCATGGCACAACAGGAATTTCGCATGAACCTTTGGTCTGGTTTGAATTTTTGTCAAATAGACGGCGACCAGGAAAGCGGCTACAACAAACTGGGATATAGTGTTGGCGTAGAAGTTTGGCGTGGCTTCAACGATAAATTAAATTGGCATACCGGCGTTCAGTGGAGCCAACGCGGCAGCAAAAGTTACAACGACCCGGAACAGCCCAACCCTTTCCCTTTTCACTATTTGATGAACATGGTGGAAATTCCTTTTTACGTAAGCGCAGCCACCAAGTGGAAGCATACCCGGGTGATTGCCGGTACTCAGGCAGGTTACCTTTTTGATGCCCGCGATAAATTGGGAAGCTATTCCCAGCTGCAAGGCGACCTCAGAACATTGCACCTCACGGGAATGACCGGATTACAACACCAGACTCAAAAACTATCCTTCCGCCTCAGCTTTCAATACGGCCTCAATTCCATGCGGAAACCGGTTCTTCTGCGCTACTTCGTGCGAAGCGGCGTATTCCACAACAATGTGCAATTCGCAGTGCTGCTGCCTTTAAACCGCACCTAACACATGATCAGAAGCTTACGGCTCATTTTCATCCTGGTTGCAGTTGTTGCCTACGTTTTCAACATCAAAAGCAAGCGTCCGCAAGCACCTGTACCACCGAATGCCACAGATGTTCAAAACATCAAACTGCTCCTGCAGCAACAGCAACAGGACTGGAACAATGGAAACCTTGCTGGATTTATGGAAGGCTACTGGCAGGATGATTCCATGCGATTCATTTCCTCCAAAGGCACACGCTACGGGCATAGCAACACGTTGAAAGCGTATCAGAAACATTATCCATCAAAAGCGGCCATGGGACAACTGAAGTTCGACCTTGAACAAGTAGGAGCACTCGCCGAAGGTTCTTCATTGGCTATGGCCAGCGGGCGCTGGGAAATCACCGGAAGTCCCGAAGCCGGACGGGGTTATTTTTCTTTAATCCTGAAGCAAATCAACGGTAGCTGGAAAATCATTGCCGACCATACCTGGGCAGATGCTCCTTAAGTACAGAAACGCCTTACAAACACCTTCCCTCGGAACATTTCAAACCCTGAACAAGATATACCGTATGCAGCTGTGCACATTGCTTAGTTCAGGCTAACATCAAAAGGCATACGCATCTGCATGCCTTTCATTTGTTCTGCCTGCACGGCGCGCCGGTAGATTTCATATTGCGGGCCAAGAGCTTCTTTCAGCGCGAGTTCCGTATCATTCAGACTTCCAAAAAACGATGAAAGAGAAAACTTGGGTTCGGGATAGGAAACCACACGGTATTTGGAAATCTTCGCCTTGGCAGCTGCCAGGCGGATGGCTTCCTGAAAACCGCCATGCATATCGGCCAGCTTAAGGTTCAGGGCATCTGTTCCGGGCCATACACGTCCCTGAGCAATGCTGTGCACATAAACGCTGTCCAATTTCCGACCACGCGCAACAATGCTCAGGAAATCCCCATAAATTCGATCTACGGCACGCTGAATGTACGCTTGCTGCGCTTCATTCAAAGGCCGATCAGGCCGCGTAAAATCACTGTGCTCACCGGTAGGAACAGATTCATAATTCAATCCCAGATGCGTTTCAAACAACTTTTGGGTATTTGGATACAATCCGAAAACCCCAATGGAACCTGTAATGGTTTGCGGCAAACACAAAATGGTATCAGCCATACAGGCAATGTAATAACCTCCTGAGGCAGCAACATCACCAAAACTGGCAATGATGGGTTTCACCTTGCGGGTAAGAGCAACTTCCCTGGCTATGATATCGGAGGCCAGGGAGCTGCCACCCGGACTGTTGATGCGCAGCACGATGGCCTTCACCTGCTTGTCTTCGCGCGCCTTGCGGATGGCGTCGGCCAGGGTTTTGCTGTGTATTTGGTCAGGCTCATTGTTGCTCCCGTATTGAATTTCACCGCTTGCATACACCACGGCAATCTTTTCCCGTGCGTAGTTTTTTTCAGCTTTGGAAACCTCATGATAGTCTGAAAATGCCACCCAATTTTTCTGGGATGCCTCTTTCTGTCCGATACGCTGCGAAACCATGGTGTTAAACTGGTGGTAAGGCATCACGGCGTCGATAAGTTTCAGGTGCTTTGCCGCCATCGGACCTTCCACCTTCAGTTGGTGCGCATAGTTTACCAATACTGATGAGTCTATCCCTCTGGACTGAGCAATTGCCCGGATAAATTCGCTGTACATGCTCTGTACCAGGTGTGCAACCTGTTCCCGATTTTCAGCACTGAGTTCCTTTTGAACGTAAGGCTCTACAGCGCCTTTGTATTTTCCCGCCCGGAATACCTGGAAGGAAATGCCCGCTTTATCCAGCAAGCCTTTGTACATCACCACGCCGCCGGCAAAACCATCAAACATCATTTCACCGGAGGGATTCATCACCACCAAATCACAGGCAGATGCCAGGTAATAGCCGGTTTCGGTAAGGAAGTCGGCATAACAGTAAACAAACTTCCCGGATTTGCGGAACTGAAGAATTTTGGAACGAACCTCGGCAACTGAAGCCATTCCCGACAGGAGCTGTTCGGGCCTAAGCACGATACCCTTCACCCTGGAATCGGCTGCGGCCCGGTCAAAGGTTTCCAGGATGTCTAATAATCCCGGCGTTTTCTGATCAGACGCTGATCCTTTCAGCACCGCAAAAGGGTTGTATGGCGTGCGCTCCGGAAAGGACATGGGTAATTTGAACTCCAAAACCGCGTTTTCCGGCACCTTCAATGCTTCCTTGTCACCAGAAAATGTCATTCCCGCAACCGCCAGTAGCAACACACAGAGCATCAAGCCCGTGAGCAGCATCCCAAGCATGGTTGCGAAAACTATCTTAAAAAAAGACTTCATGAAGCCGCAAAATAGCAACTCTTTGGAAAGCTCTGCGGACAGATATCGACAAATTCGGGGATTCAGTCCCTAAATAAGCAAAGCCAGATTACAGTAATACCTTTGCGACGTGAGTTTCCGTGCCCGAATATTACTCAACTTATTTTCGGCCTCATTGGGCTTATTGCTGTTGAATTTCCTCTGGCATTACTGGGCAGAAGAACCGTGGTTTCAAAACCAGTACATCAATTTGGGAACCCTTTTGGCAGGCATCTCATACCTTACCGCT
Source organism: Bacteroidota bacterium (assembly GCA_041170785.1). Taxonomy (GTDB): domain Bacteria; phylum Bacteroidota; class Bacteroidia; order NS11-12g; family UBA955; genus REEB481. The sequence goes on from JBEDND010000257.1 coordinate 4,474, forward strand.
GCACTAATCAGTGCCCGTTCCTTGTGGAAAACACTGAGCAAACTGCATTCATATCTGTTGCAATTAGAAGTACGGCAGGACCATGAAGCAGAAGTAAAGTTGCCCGACAGTGCTCCTGAAGTGGTAAAAATTGAAGACACCCTTGAGCGGATTCTGGAAAAAAGACGCGCCGAAACCGAACGTCTGCGGCAATTAGAAGATTACCGAAAGGAATTTCTGGGTAATGTTTCACACGAATTGAAAACACCCATTTTCAACATCCAGGGATACATTTCAACCCTTCTGGATGGTGGTCTCGAAGATGCTGCCATCAATCAGAACTTCCTTCAGAAAGCCGATAGGAACGTAGATCGATTAATTGGCATCGTTTCAGACCTCGAAACCATTACCCAATACGAAGCCGGTGAATTGGAATTGCAACGCAGTGAGTTTGACATCTCCGGGCTGATGCGAGAAGTAGTGGAAAGTCTTGAATTTCAGGCAGGAAAAGAACGCATCAGTTTGCAGTTCCATGATCCGGGGAAGGCTGTTATGGTTTGCGGAGACCTGTTCCGCATCAGGCAGGTGTTGACCAACTTGGGCACCAATTCTATCCGCTACGGTAAAGAAAACGGCATCAGCCGCTTCCGGATTTTACCCATGGGAAATAAGGTTCGTGTGGAAGTGTCTGATACCGGCTTGGGCATCCCTGAAAAAGATCTGGGTAGGATTTTTGAACGCTTTTACCGTGTTGACAAAAGTCGTTCGCGACATAAAGGGGGCAGTGGCCTTGGATTGGCCATCGTGAAACATATCATTGATGCCCATGGAGAACACATAGATGTGATGAGTACTGAAGGCGCCGGAAGCGTGTTTGGTTTCACCCTGCCTGCCGGCCCTTGTTGATTTTATCAATCGTTCATCGAAAACTTTGGAAACTTTTGTTGCAATGAAAGTTTCCTAGGTTTCCACATCGTTATTTCGCAGGCGCATTTACCTGTGGAGGCCATCAGAAAAATTTTAAGCACGGCAGAACGCATGTTCATGCGTTTCGGTATTCGCAGTGTTACGATGGACGACGTGGCGCGCGAGACCAGCATCAGCAAAAAAACTTTGTACCGCTGTTTCCGCGACAAAGACGATTTGGTTCAAAAAACCATTGAACAACATCTGAAAGCCATCGAGGAAAAAATGGATGAGCTGGATCGATTGGAAGGTGATGCCGTTTCTGCCACTATGGCTATTGCCAACTTCATTTGCAGCGACCATCGGGAATTGAACCCTGCGCTGATTTTTGACCTCAAGAAATATCATTCAGACAGCTACGCCATGTTTACCAGGCAGCGTGATCAAATAATCAGTACCAGGGTATTAGACAATTTACAGAAAGGAATACATGCCGGATTATATCGCAAAGACATCCATCCGGAATTGATTTCGCGCTTCTACATCAACAGCGTGGGAAGCTTGTTTGATCCAGACAGCTTTCCCGGAATGGAATTCGATTTTGTGAGCAGGTATCGCGAGTTGATTCGCTACCACTTGCACGGCATCGTTACCGCAGAAGGAAAAAAATTACTCGACAACATTCAAATATGAAAGGCAACATCCTTGTTTTCCTGGCAACAGTGCTTAGCCTGCAGGCCGCCGGGGCACAATCAAACACCGATACCTTAAAGCTGACCATGCGCCAGGCTATTGATCTGGCATTAAAAACCAGCCGTCAGGTACAGAATGCTTCTGCTGATGTTCGTTTGGCACAACAAAAAGTCAGGGAAATTCAAAGCATCGGGCTTCCCCAGGTAAACGCAACCGGTGGATTTACCCAGTACGTGCAGATTCCGGGCAGCTATGTACCCAACTTTACCGGTCAGGGCCCTGACTTTCTG
>JBEDND010000258.1:0-6082 GCA_041170785.1 Bacteroidota bacterium
ACTTGTCGCTCAGGGCATAGGTGTTTTCCAGGGTGATGCTGAACCCGGCAGAGCTGCGTTTGTCAAAGGTGTATTCTCGATACACAAGCTGCCCGTTTGTGGAAGCTTCTGTGGATATATAGAAATCGGAAACCCAGTACCAGGTCAGTCCTGCGCCGATGCGGAAATCGTTCTTGCGCTCGTTGCCAAAAGGCGAAATGAAGATGCCGGAATGGAGTTGTGAAAATGAAGCATGGGTAAATACGCCCTTATTGCTTTGCCCAAAACCCAGTCCGCCGCCTATGCTTACATACTGGTTCAGTTGGTGATTCAATTCGTTTTCGAATACCACCGCGGTCATGTCGCCGGTTCCGAGCATGGAGCTGCCCGCGCCGATGCGGATATCCGTCCGGGAAGCAGCGGTCTGGGCCTTTGCTGTCAGGAGGCTGAGGGTCGCGATGAGGAGCAGCGTATTTTTTTCATGGCAGTGTCTTTGGGTTTTCGGTGTCGGAGGTGCCGTTTAAATGCCGTCCGTATTTGCTTGGCAAGATACCGAATTGGTACATGGTGCAATCAGTCCACGTAGGTTTCCTGAATCACGGCTTTTACCTGATTTATTTCTTGTGCTGAGAGGAAATCAAAGGATTTAACAATACGTTTCCTGTCGATGGTTCGGATTTGGTCAAGTACAATCCAGCCTTGAGTATGGTTGTGTTTCACTTCAACACGGGTTGGATAAGGCTTAGAACTGCTGGTCAATGGGGCCACCACGATGGTCTGTAAATATTTGTTCATTTCATCAGGGGAAATAACCACACAGGGGCGTGTCTTCTTCATTTCAGTGCCCACAGTAGGGTCAAGATTAACCAGTATAATTTGGTACTGTCTTATTTCCATTCTTCAAATTGCTCGTCTTCAAAAACATCTTCCATAAGCAGCTTGTCGTCACCATTTTCGTGCATATTGCTGAACGCTTGTTCCCATCCTTTCCTGGATGTTGCTTTCGGTTTGAGGATAATGCAGTCTTTTTCAAGAATCAGCTCCAAAGCATCCTGAATGTTGTACATTTCAATGATGGTCTTGGACAGCCTAATTCCTTTTGAATTTCCTATGGATATGAGGGGGATGTGCATGGGTTTTGCAATTGGGTAATTACAAAGTTATTACGCACTTATTGAATCGCCAAATGAGATTTTCGTGCAGTTTTTGGGTTGATCTATTCGCGCAATAATCCAGATTTCAAGGTTCCGAACGGAAACCACGTGGGTACTCTAAGTTGCTCGTTTGCCGAAGCATAGGCAACAGAACTCAGCTTTTTGCATCCTGCCTCAGGCCTGGAACCAAAACTTCACTGTGTGAACCACAGGCAATTGCTATTTTTGAACATGCGACTGTTCTTCTTGCTCTGCTGCTCCTTCACCGCCACCTTGCAAGCCCAGCCCGGGCCACCTCCTAAAAGAGTACCTGTTGCGCCAGCTCAGGCAGCTCCTGCAGGGAGCGTTGAACGGGTGGAAGTGAAGGTGTGCTGGAGCGGCCCTACGGTGGATTTTGTACGGATTGACGACCGACGCGCGCCGATTCCCGCCGGAGCTTGTGTTCCCATGAAACTGAAAGTGAATACACCCCTGCGTATTGCTGTGCAGACGGGTGGCTCCAAGATGCACATCTGCGACTCGTCACCCGTCCTGAAGCCGGAGGGAGGAGTCCTGCGACTGCGCTTCAGGGACAGCAGCAATGCCGCATCGGGTATTGTTTACCAATACGAAACGCCTTCAGAACAAAGGGCCCGTCTGGCCAAGGCCGCGCAGGATTCCTCAGCGCGGGTGGCTGCCGCCGCCGAAGCTGCTGCCAAAGCCGAACAGCAACGTCAGGAGCTGAAGCAACAAAACCTGCGCAACCTGATCGTTACGGTGAATGGCCGCAGGCTGAAGGTGTACGAAAAAGACCTGGGCCCGATGGACTGGCAAGGGGCGGTGGAAACTTGTCGCTTTATGGGGAATGGCTGGCGTTTGCCTAATGAGGAGGAACTCAGGGCCATCCAAAAGCAGTTGTTTCTGGAAGGCGCCGGCAGTTTCACCGAAACCTGGTACTGGATGGATAAAGAAGAAGGTACGGGCATTGCCTGGGCCATGCACCTGCGGGCGGGCAACAGCGTCCGCAACCCTAAGGATTACCAGTTTAAAGTGCGGCCGGTTAGGGATTTGTGAGATGGCTTACCTCGTCAGTGAGGGACAGCCAAGGTGTTGATTTGGTCCACGATGAAGTCCGGTTAAATGCTCATTTTGGTACTATATGGCTATAAAAATCAACATCGCTGTGGGAATTTTCACTTCTACATTTCCTTGGGATGGGGTTAAATAGGGACTTTAATTCAGTGCTTGGTTTTCTGAGTGTACTGCATTTTTCAGTCTTTTCTTCCTTTTCAACGCAGCCTGTAACAGCCAACCCATCAGCAACAGCCAACCCACGGGATAGGGAAGTATTCCGAGCGCCCACCAATACGAGCGGCCTGTATTTCCGCCAAACCCTCCCAGCGAAGATATCCAGAACAGATAAGCCACCCCGGCAAGTATGGCCAGTGCCGCTGCTAAAGTCCAGCCTACGCCTTTGCGTTTTTGATGACTCGCTTCCCAACTCAGGATGAGTCCCGCAAGTGCAATGAGCACCGAACCTTCCAGCGGATCGAGCGTGCCCAACATCAGCAGGGTGATGCCGCAAATACGGGCAATGACAAGTAAGCGTGATGGGCAGGGCACATGCGAAGTTAGGGACTTAATGCAACCCACACGGCAAGATAAGGAGGTACCAGAGGTTCAATGGGCTATGTCTGCAGATTTTATATTGTCCGGTTTCTTGTTTATTAAAGCATTAATTCTTAACCTTGATACCATAAAACCTTTCATCAATAAATACTCATGACTTCTTGCTTCAAACGCCCCTTCCCGATGGCCATGCTGCTGTTCATGCCATGGATATATTTCACTTCCTGTTATTCGGTGCGGGTGGTGAACCGCGATGCCATATATCGCCAGGTACCGCCTGCACCCAAAGTCAATGGTTTTTATGTGGACAAGGAGATGCATATATTGGATACTGTGATTCGGAGCAAATCATGGCAGCAATTCTGGTTGCAGGAAAAGCCTTGCGGTGATTGTGGCTTCTACTCAGTGGAATACCGCAATACCTTCAGCGGGAGCCTGTGGTATATATTCACTCTGGGTTCCCGCAGAACCATTCGCATTAAATATGTATGCGCCACTAAATAAGCTAGATTTCCTGTTGTATGGCAACCACTATCACTCGTAAAATCTCGGAATACGACACCATTCACAAGAACGGTCCCTGGCCTTCTGAATACATACATAGCACCAGCATAGATGGCAGGCTGGAGCAGTTGGATTTCTTTCAATGTTATAATGACGCCGCTGCAGAAATACAGCGACTGTTGGAAATAGCCAGGGTAAAAGGGGAGGGTTTCAGGGCTATAGGATCTTCCTGGTCACTGAACCATATCGGGCAACAGGATAAACACATGCATTTTAATCGGGGCATGAACCTTCGCAGGTCCATAGCCGCTGCTGATGTTCATGCGCAAAGCAGCTTTAAGGCCGAAGACCTGTTTTTCTTCCAATGTGGCACAAGGGTAAAGGAGATAAACAATTACCTGTTCACCTTTGGCAAGTCGTTGAAGACCAGCGGGGCCAGCAACGGTCAAACCATCGCGGGATGCATATCCACCGGGGTTCATGGTTCCGCGCACGATATAGGTTCCATGCAGGATTATGTGGTCGGACTGAACCTGATTATTGGCCCGGGCCCGTTAGACATAGTTTACCTGGAGCGCGCAACAAAGCCGGCATTAACCGATGGCTATGCTGCTCAGATCAAGTCCAGGGTAATTCGCAACGATGACTTGTTCAACGCTGCCTTGGTGGGACTGGGTTCGTTCGGGTTCATCCACGGCGTGGTCATCGAGGCGGAAGATCTGTTTCTGCTGAACCGTTATGTGACGAGTATGGACCGGGCTGAGGCGTTTCGGCTTGCGGGGACGCTGGATTTTCGCAATTCCACCTTTCGTATCCCGGGAGAGTTGGATGCGCAGGGGAAGCCCAATATGCCACATCATTTCAAGGTGTTCATGAATCCATACCGACACGATGCACAGTTGCGTGTGGAGCTGATGTACAAGAAGCCCTACCACAAGGATTACCCTGATCCGGTTCCCAGAGTGCGCAAGGCGCTGTACACAGAATTCATTACCGGTATGGGAAACATACTCGGGCGCATTCCCAACCGCATTCCGGCGCTGAGCCGTATGCTGGAAGGTGCAGCGCTTCCGCCTGAAAATGCCGATCCGAATACACCAGTTACGGGTACACATGCGGAGATTTTTTTCGATTCCCTGCAACAGGGACCTGCCTTTGCCTGTGAGTTTTGTGTGCCGCTGGATAAAGCAGTAAAAGCCTATGAATTGTTGAGTGCTTTATGTCGTGATGAGGGTCCTATTCCAGGACTCTTTGCCATGCGTTTCATCCGAAAGTCAGATGCGATGCTGGGCTGTCCGGCCTTTCCATATACCTGCATGCTGGAAATTGACGGCGTAATCTGGAAGGCGCGTAAGAAGGATATCAGCCTGGAGGGCTTCTGCAAGCGCAGCATACAGGTATTGCAGGGAAACCACATCCCGTTTACCATCCATTGGGGTAAGACTGCTGATTGGGCCTATCCCGGTCTGATAGAATATATGTACGGTAGCAAGGCCCAACGCTGGCGGGAATACCGCAGCGCCCTGCTGAGCAAGGAAATGGCACGCGTCTTTTCTAATAAATTCCTTGATGAAACAGGCCTGTCGGAATATGTGGACCAGGCTCCTGTAGCATTGGCGAAAAGTACTTTGTAAATTTAACCTGGGTGCCTGCTGTTTCAGGTTTGAAATGCATGATTCCACTGTGCTGCACTTACACCTGCGCTGCAACTAAGCACAGCCAACGATGGAAGTGCAGGCGTAAACAAGCGGCGCCTGATTTCAAGCCCCTGAACATGGAACTTAGCCCTTACCTCTCAGCCCTTATCTTTGATGCTGATGTCGCGGGCTTTGGCGTTTGATTATGGTGTGAAGCGCACGGGGATTGCCGTGAGTGATCCGTTGCGTATTGTGGCCACGCCTTTAGGCATGCAGGAAACTGCCGTTCTGATGGCCTGGATTAAACAGTATTGCGCGAAAGAACCGGTGACGGATTTTGTATTGGGCATGCCTTCGCGCTTCGACGGAAGCGATACCCACGCCACAGCCCCGGTGCAGGCTTTTGCGCTGTCGCTGAAAGAGGCATTCCCCGATATTCCCTTGCACTACATTGACGAACGCCTGTCGAGCAGGGAAGCACGTCAGTCTTTGATTGCATCCGGCGTGAAGAAGTCGAAACGCCGCGAAAAAGGACTTACAGACACCGTCAGCGCCGTATTATTATTGCAGGTGTATTTGCAGCAGCAGTCATGATTCTTCCCATTTACGCATACGGCAGTCCGGTGCTTAGGCAGAAGGCCGAACCCATCAGTCCTGATTATCCGGGTCTGACGGAACTGATCGCCAACATGTACGAAACAATGTATGCCAGCAATGGAATTGGATTGGCGGCGCCACAAATCGGCCTGCCCATCCGTTTGTTCGTGGTGGATGGCAGCGAACTCGACGACATCGACCCCGTAGATTTTAAACAAACCTTCATCAACCCGGTCATCCTCGACGAGTTTGACACGAAATGGAGTTTTGAGGAAGGATGTCTGAGCATTCCGCAGGTGCGGGAACATGTGAGCCGCCATGCAAAGCTGCGCATCCGTTATCAGGACGAACAATTCCGCGAGCACGAAGCCGAATTTGACGGCATGGCTGCGCGCATCATCCAACACGAGTACGACCACATCGAAGGCGTGTTGTTCACCGACCGTATTTCGCCTTTGAAGCGCAACCTGTTGAAGGGCAAGCTGAGCAACATCAGCGCCGGCCGGGTAAACGTTTCCTACCGCATGAAATTCCCGAAAGCACGTTGAATGCGAAACTCCGCGCCCTGATTGAACTTGTTCGGCCCCTGAACCTGCTGATCAT
>JBEDND010000259.1:0-3796 GCA_041170785.1 Bacteroidota bacterium
ATTCAGGCCTGCAAATTCCATAATGCCTTTAACATCTTTGCTTTTGCCACTTTGTTCAAAAGCCTCTTTGAGTCCATTTAAGGTGTAGGTTATGGTTTTTTCAGCAAGCGCTTCCTTGCGCGGTGTTTCCCATTCCAAACCATAGTAGGATTGCGCGGCCGCAGCCATCATTTTTTTGTAATGCTCACTGCCTCGAAGAGCATCGGCGCCCTCGGTAACCAATTGTTGCAATTCACCCATTTTGCCGCTAAACAACAAACCTTTGATTTGTTCTGTAACCCCTTGCAGGGTGGTGTCAAAAATCACTTCGCTTTGGTCTGAATTTAGTCCTTCAGCTTGTCCAATGGCGCCGTGGAATTCCTTTTTCAAAGCTGCCAGCACATCTTGTAACATCGTGCCTCAAATATAACCCCGTTGTGGCCATGCTTGTACCTTTGGGTTTACAGGCAAACAACCCTGTTGCCTTAAGCAAATTTCGGGATAATCCAAGCCGGGGATTTCTTTATCCCCCTTCCATGCACATTCAAGTTTTGAAATCGTTTGTAGGGTAATTTCGAAATCTTTATTTGATTCAATTATGCCACAGTTTTGTCACCTGCATGTTCATTCGCAATATTCTTTATTAGATGGTGCCGCCACCATTGGCGACATGGTAAAAAAAGCCAAAGACGACGGAATGAAGGCCATGGCGTTAACCGACCATGGGAATATGTTTGGAGCCTTTGAATTCTACAACGCTGCCAAGATAATTGGCATTCAGCCGGTTATGGGTTGTGAGTTCTACCTGGTGGAAGATATGCACCGCAAATCCTTTACCCATGAATCACGTGATGTGCGGTTTCATCAGCTGTTGCTGGCCCGGAACGCCCAGGGATATCAGAATCTGAGCAAATTATGCTCTCTGGGCTTTATCGATGGCCTACATGGCAAGTATCCACGCATCGACAAGAACCTGTTGCGCACCTATCGCGAAGGGCTGATTGCCACTACTTGCTGCATTGGAGCGGAAGTACCTCAGGCCATTCTCCACAAAGGTACTGAAGCTGCCGAGGCCTTATTTCTGGAGTGGCATGGCTTGTTCGGTGATGATTACTTCATAGAACTGCAACGGCATAACCTGCAGAATATTGACGGTACCGGCATGAGCCAGGAAGACGTGAATCAAATACTGCTGGGCTGGAGCCGGAAATACGGTGTTCCGGTTATTGCCACCAACGATTCGCACTATACCGAACGGAACGACTACAGCGCGCACGACACACTTCTCTGTATTAACACCGGTGAATTTAAATCAACGCCCATCGGCGAAGGAAAGGATTTCCGATTTGGCTTTGCCAATGACCAGTTTTACTTCAAAAACACAGAAGAAATGGCCACCTTGTTTCAGGACATTCCCCAGGCCGTTGAAAATACCGTCATGGTATTGGAGCGCATAGAAACGCCGGAGTTGCACCGCGACCTGCTCATGCCTGCCTATACCTTGCCGCAGGGTTTTCAAACCCAGGCAGATTACCTCAGGCACCTCACCTATGAAGGGGCCAGAAGAAAATATGGTGAAATATCGGGTGAAGCTGCAGAACGGATTGAATTTGAGCTGAAAACCATCATCGACAATAAATTTGAAGGCTACTTTCTGATTGTTCAGGATTTCACTACCGAGGCAAGAAATATGGGTGTTTGGGTAGGCCCGGGCCGTGGTTCTGCCGCCGGTTCAGTGGTGGCTTATTGCCTTGGCATCACCAATGTTGACCCCATTAAATACGATTTGCTTTTTGAACGCTTCCTCAATCCGGAACGCGTGAGCATGCCTGATATTGATATTGATTTCGACGATCAGGGACGCGACCGGGTATTGGATTACGTGGCCAAGAAATACGGGCAGCGTCAGATGGCACAAATCATCACCTACGGCACCATGGCGGCGCGCAGCAGCATCAAAGATGTTGGCAGGGTATTACAGCTCACGCCCAAAGAAACCGACAAATTGAGTAAGATGGTGCCCAATAACTTATCGCTCAAAGACATCCTTGGTAAGGATTTGAAGCATTTTGCGGGAATAGAAACCCTAAAACAGGAAGAGTTAGCCGACATACAATTGCTGCAACAGCTTGGAAAAGGAAACGATTTGGTGGCAGAAACACTTAAAACGGCTGTACAGTTGGAAGGTTCTGTTCGCTCAACAGGCGTTCATGCCTGCGGCGTAATCATTGCGCCTGATGATCTGACCAATTTTATTCCTGTGGCCACTTCTAAGGAATCTCCTTACTTGTTGGCTCAGTTTGATGTAAACCTGATTGAGTCAGCAGGGCTGCTCAAGATGGACTTTCTGGGCTTAAGAACCTTATCCATCATTAAAGATGCCATCCGAATCATCAAAGAGCGGCACGGCATTGACATTGACCCGGATGCTATTCCGCTGGATGATCCCAAAACCTATGAACTGTATCAGCGCGGAGAAACCAACGGAACCTTTCAGTTTGAAAGTCCGGGCATGCAGAAATACCTCAAGGAACTGAAGCCTACCCAGTTTGGCGACCTGATTGCCATGAACGCCCTGTACCGGCCGGGACCTCTAAAGTATATTCCAGAGTTCATCCGCAGGAAGCTCGGACAATCGCCCATCAGGTACGACCTTCCGGTGCAGGAAGAGCTGCTGCGCGAAACCTATGGAATTACGGTATATCAGGAGCAAGTGATGCTGCTCAGCCAGCGCCTGGCCGGCTTCTCCAAAGGCAAAGCCGACGAGCTGCGCAAGGCCATGGGTAAGAAGAAAAAGGAGCTCATCGATAAACTGAAGCCTGAATACATCGCCGGTTGTACCAAGAATGGCTTCGATCCGGCCATCTGCGAAAAGATCTGGAGCGATTGGGAAGAGTTCGCGTCTTATGCCTTCAACAAATCGCACTCAACTTGCTATTCGGTGGTGGCCTTTCAAACGGCTTATCTGAAAGCCAATTACCCTGCGGAATACATGGCGGCGGTGCTGGCCAACAATATGGGCGACATTAAAAAAGTTTCCTTTTTCATGGAAGAATGTCGCCGTATGGGCCTGAAGGTTTTGGGTCCTGATGTGAATGAAAGCAAGCTGGAGTTTTCGGTGAATGCTCAGGGAGAAGTACGCTTTGGTCTGGGAGCTATCAAAGGCGTGGGTCAGGCAGCGGCAGAAGAAGTACTGAATGAACGTGAAAAAAATGGACCGTACAGCAGCATCTTCGATTTATGCAGCAGGGTGAACCTCCGCGCTGTGAATAAAAAAGCACTGGAATCTATGACCGTTGCCGGTTGTTTCGACTTTGATTCCCGTTATCATCGGGCACATTACACCCATAAAAATGGGGAACGTGACGATTCCGGTGTAGAATTGGCCATACGCTTCGGCACCCAGGCTCAAGCGCAAAAACTGTCGGCTCAGGGTTCGCTCTTCGGCGGAGAAAGCAATTCTGAACTTGCCGAACCAAAATTTCCCAATGTAGAGCCGCAAAGTCTGCTGGAAGAATTAAAGGCAGAACTAGAAGTGGTGGGCGTGTATATTTCGAAACATCCATTGGACATTTATCGCTTTGAATATGAAGTGCTGAGCTCTGTACCTCTGGCCGAACTGGAAAACTATACCGAAACAGACAATTACCAATTCAGCGTGGTGGGTATGGTTACCGCCAAACGGGAACTGCTGACCAAAAAAGGTGAGCCATTCTGCATCTTCACCATGGAAGATTATACCGGCGCCCACGAATTCAGGCTGTTTAGCCGTGATTATTTGAAATTCAAGAGCCTTATCGAAAAGGACTATTTCCTG
>JBEDND010000260.1:0-6233 GCA_041170785.1 Bacteroidota bacterium
AATAGATGGAGAGTTCTACCTTGTTGCATATGCGGCAAAGTACAAGTTCCAGAGTTCGTTGTTCAGATACCAGAATGGTGATTGGGTGCCTGTTGCTATTGGTGTAAGTATGCCTGAGATCTGGGGTGTTACACGCCGGCTTGTTATCGGATGCGGGAAAAACTCCACCAATGGCAAAGGAGATACTCTTACTAAAATTGGATGCTTTTTTACTTTTGAAAAAGGAGTAATCGGAGATAAAGAGATTTCGTTAAAAGAATATTTTGATCTTCGAAAAGACATCCAGTTCTCGGAAGAATTCAAAACCGAGTTCTGGCAAAGACACGGGAACATGCCGTACATCGACTTCATCTACGAAATAGGCAACATGACCATTGGTTTTGGTGCCAACATCGTAGCTGAGCTGGTGAACATCAACACAAGTGCTGTTAAAAGTGCTGAGTTGAAACAGCTGTCTGTCTACCCGAACCCCGCCAAGAGCACAATCCATATCAGCGGTCTTCAAAAAGCCGTTGACTACGAGGTCTATAGCCTCCTTGGAATTCGAATGTTGCACGGTTCAACGATGGACGCCATCAATGTATCCTCGCTGCCGCCGGGCTTGTTCCTGCTGAAAACACCGCTTGGATGCGCCAAGGTGCTGAAGGAATAGGTTGTACTACTTTTCCCCTGCTACCTTCCACCACGCTTTTGCTCATCAGGTTTTTGATTCAATCAGCACCTCCCGCGCATGCGGTTTGTTCCATCCTCGCATAAATAGGTGCTTCCCATTGCACACAGCCTTTGCTTCTCTGTCTCAGTTGTTGGGTGTATGCTTCCCGTTTCGCTGTAGGTAATCCCTGAAAACCGGTACTGCGGCATCCCTGAAAACCGTGGTTTTTCAGGAAGAACAAGGCTTTTTTAAATGCCGTGTTTTAATGTTGATTTTTAAAGAGGTTGCAACGCCTGGTGCAGCCTTCAACGCTTCGTTAAAAACATAATATATCTACGCATATGAACTACTTAAACTTCAACCAAACAGAATGGATCCTTCTGGCGGCAGTATTGTTGTACCTCATTTTGCTGCACCTTGCTTCCTGGATGCTTTTTAAAAAAGCCGGCAAACCGGGATGGGCTGCGCTGATTCCGATTTATAACTTTTCGGAATTGCTTGAAATTGTGGGCAAGCCATCCTGGTGGTTGTTGCTGTTGCTGATTCCCGGTGTGAATTTCATAGTGTTCGTGATCGTTGTTCACCACCTGGCCTTGTGCTTTGGGAAGGACATTCTGTTTACCGTGGGGTTGATCCTCTTTGGCTACATCTTTTTCCCCATGCTGGCCTTCGGAAAAGCCACCTACCGGGGTCCGCTGCGCACCGCGTGAAGTGGCTTACCGGAATAAATCCAGGGGCTTCCGGCCGGAAAATACCTGCACATAATTTTGTCCAAATTTCCGGTGCCAAAATCCGCTGATGCCGATGCGGTAATAAGTTTTGGCCACGAGGTTTCCGTAATGCCCATCGCTGTTCATCCAGCCCACCATCATCTCGTATTCATCGAGTCGCCCGTAAAAGCAATTTTCACCGTAGCGCCGATTCCAGTTTAGGCCCAGCCTCATGCGCAGATCAAGACCCTGATGGCCGCTGCGTCCCTTCAGCCCGGAATTGATGGCATGTATTTTACTGCTTACATACAAACCGAAGGAAGGTTTAAGCAAAGGCGTTTCCCTCATGAAATCGGCCTCATGACGGATGTTCAGTCGGGCGAAATAACTTTTGGAATTGGTGCTGCTGCTGTCTGTTTGAATGCTCATGTATTTGTGCAGCAACAAGGGGTCTTTGCGCAAAAGGTTGCTCATCAGCACCAACCGACGGCAGCGCTTCCTCATATAAAAGGCGAATCGGGCCGTATTACAACGCTTTATGGTGCTTAGTTCCTCTTGGCTGTAGGACTCTTGATGTTTCATGTCGCTCCGGATACCGCATGAAGCGAACACCAGGATGAGCACGGGAATCCAAACCACGGCAACGTAAGGACGTGAACGCAGGATATTGCATTTCGATGGATCGACAGGAGTGTTCATGAAAATCTGTGCTAAGCGGCCGCTGTTCGAAGTTAAGCACATTCTTTTTTTACGCATGGTGCAGCTTCGCTGGAAGCATGCCGCGGATTTCCTTTTTTTGCTGTAGCGACCGATGGATTTTTCGGATGCTTTTCTGATGATGAAATACTTCATGTTGCTGAGCAGCGGCTTCCTGAGCCTGCTTCACGCCCAAACCCCGTACCAGCGTGTCAACCCCTTCATCGGCACGGGCGGGCATGGGCATACGTATCCGGGCGCGGTGGCGCCTTTCGGGATGATGCAGCTGAGTCCGGATACGCGGCTTGATGGCTGGGATGGCTGCTCGGGTTACCATTATGATGATTCCGTCTGCTACGGATTTTCGCATACGCACCTCAGCGGCACCGGCGTGTCCGACTACGGCGACCTGCTCATCCGGCCGGCGCTGGAACCGCTGGCCTTCCGCCATGAAAAGGAACAAGCTGCTCCGGGCTATTACGCCGTCACCTTCAACAACGCCATCTTCGCTGAAATGACGGCCGGATTGCGCAGCGGCATCCACCATTACCGCTTCCCGCCTGCAGCACCCAAAGTGGTGGTGGTAGATCTGAATCACCGCGACCAGGTTAATTCAGCCAATATGAATATTTCCCTGGCAGATGCGACGAATACCGGAGCGGCATCGATCGCAGGCCATCGCTACTCCAAAGCCTGGGCAGAAAACCAGCAGTTCTTCTTCTTCGGGCAGTTCTCGGTTCCGGCAGATTCCTTCCGCGTGATCCAGACCGAGAAAGGCGAATACCGCCGGGTGGTACTTTTCTTCCCTCCCACCACGAAAGACCTGTACCTGGAAGTGAATGTGTCTTTCGTAGGATGGCTCAATCCATCGAAGCTTCCCGCGAGGCAAATCAACGAGGCCCGCTTTCAGCAAGTGCGCAACGCTACGCACAGGGAATGGGAACAACAACTGGGCAAAATCAAGGTGAAAGGAAGCGTCGACCAAGAATCGATTTTTTACACCGCTTTATACCATACCATGATCGTCCCGAACCGCGTGGATGATGCAGACGGCAGCTATCGGGGTATGGATTTCAAGGAACACGAGGGCAATGGCGCCCATTACTCGGTATTTTCACTTTGGGATACCTACCGCGCCACACATCCGCTTTATACATTGATTGAACAGCAGCGCACCCGCGAATTCATGCGAACCTTCCTGCGCATGTACCGCCAATCGGGCCGCCTCCCGATATGGGAACTCGCCGCCAACGAAACCAATTGCATGATCGGTTACCACGCCGTGTCTGCCATCGTCGATGCCATGGCCAAAGGCATCTTGCCCAACAGCGCCGCCGCCCTGCTGCAGGCTGCCAAAGCCAGTGCCGAAGCGCCCGTCTTCGGCCTCGACGACTACATGCGCTTCGGATTCCTGAGCATCGAAAACGAAAGCGAATCGGTGAGCAAAACCCTGGAATATGCCTACGACGACTGGTGCATCGCACAAATGGCCCGGATGTTGGGCGATACAACCCTGGAACAACAATACCTGAACCGCAGCCAGGCCTGGCGCAACCTGCTGGATCCTGAAACCGGCCTCATGCGCCCCCGCGAAAACGGCCGCTTTATGCCCCGCTTCGAACCCCGCGAGGTGAACAACCATTATACTGAAGCCAACAGCTGGCAATACTCATTCGCCGTTCCGCACGACCTGGAAGACTGGATTGCGCGCCTGGGCGGGAACGCGCGCGCCGAAGCCCTGCTCGACAGCCTCTTCAGCGTGGAAAGCCGCACCGTTGGGCGCGAACAGGTTGACATTACCGGACTCATCGGCCAATACGCGCATGGCAACGAACCCAGCCACCACATCGCCTACCTGTACAACAGCATCGGCAAACCGGCCAAGACGCAACAGCGTGTCAAACAGATACTCGACAGTTTCTACCACAACCGGCCCGACGGACTGATTGGCAACGAAGACTGCGGACAGATGAGCGCCTGGTATGTGTTGAGCAGCCTGGGTTTCTATCCGGTTTGTCCGGGCGATCCGCGCTACAGCATTGGCTATCCCTTGTTCCGCCAGGCGGAAATACGTTTCGAAAACGGAAATAAACTCAAGTTGCAGCGCTCTGGTAGTGGCGATTTCATTCAGTCGGTAGAACTGAACGGCCGGCCCATCCGCAGCAATTTCCTCACGCACCAACAGCTTATTGCCGGCGGAAAGCTCGTGTTCCGTATGGGAAACACCCCAGGTAGCTGGGGAACGGCCAGCGAAGACCGTTACCTCACCCGCAGCGCAGCGGCACCCATTTCCGTTCCGGTATTCCAATACAACAGCGCGGTATTTGAAGACAGTCTGCACTTCACCATCCGTTCTGAACCAGGTAAAGTGCTGCACGTACTGGCCATATTCAACGACGGAAAGCGCGCACAACTCCTTCCCCGCAACGGACAATACACCCTGCATGCGAATGCCTGTGTGGATGCGATCTATGCGGGATCAAGCGGCTTTGCACCTTTTGCCCGCGCCTGCTTCCACCGCAAACCCAACCGCTGGGAAGTGGAACTGCTGCATCCAACCAATCGGCAATACAGCGCCGGAGGTCCGCAGGCATTGTGCGACGGCATCATTGGCGATACCGAATGGCAGAAAGGCAACTGGCACGGGATTCAGGGACAATCGTACCTTGCCGTTATAGACCTGAAAGATACCCAAACCCTGCACCACATCGAAGCAGGTTTCCTGCAGGATACCCGCAGTTGGATTGTCTTTCCGGAAGGCGTGGATTTCAGTTTCTCATCCGACAGCGTCAACTGGAGCGATGCCTATACCTATTCGCACACGATACTTCCTGAGGAACCCGGCGTGCGGTGTATTACTTTGGGCGGGGATATCGGTCTTTCAGGTGTGCGTTATGTGCGGATGGAAGCCTTTCAATACGGCCCTTTACCGGCCTGGCATCCAGGCGCGGGCAATCCGAGTTTCATCTTTGTGGATGAGCTGCGCTTGTGGTAGGCGTTGGGGTTCCGGCCCTGGCTTAACAATGCGCCGCCTTTTGTTTCAGGGTTTCGCGGCAGCCCGCCATCATTTCCCGGACTACTGTTTCGGCATGCGGCAGGTCGTGGATGGCCGCGCTCACCTGCCCGATTTCCAGTTCGCCTTCGTCCAAATCGCCTTCAAACATGCCTTTCTTGGCGCGGCCTCGTCCTAAGAGTTGCTGCAGCTCTTCTTTGGAAGCACCACGTGCATAAGCCGCTTCAACTTCATGATAGAAGTGATTCTTGATGAGCCGAACCGGCGTCAGTTCTTTCAGTGTGAGTTTCGTATCGCCGTCGCCGGCCGTCAGAATGGCGTTTTTGAAATTCGGGTGGGCGCTGCTTTCCAGCGTAGCTGCAAAACGGCTTCCAACCTGAACACCTTCCGCCCCAAGACAAAGTGCCGCAGCCATGGCCGGTCCGCTGCCAATACCGCCGGCTGCAATCAGCGGAAGTTGTACCGCCTCGCGAATCATCGGAATCAGGCACATGGTGGTGGTTTCTTCGCGGCCATTGTGTCCGCCTGCTTCAAAGCCTTCGGCCACAATTGCATCCACGCCAACCTGTGCACATTTCAGGGCAAACTTCAAGTTGGAAACTACGTGTACCACGGTGATGCCGCGCTCCTTCAGCCAGCCGGTCCAGGTGGCGGGATTGCCCGCGCTGGTGAACACGATGCGCACGCCTTCCCCGGAGATGATGTCCATGTGCTGTTCAATATCCGGATAGAGTAAAGGCACATTCACGCCAAAGGGCTTGTTGGTGGCCAGTTTGCATTTGCGGATTTGTTCGCGCAACACTTCGGGATACATGCTTCCTGCGCCAATCAAACCCAAACCGCCTGCATTGCTGACGGCTGCAGCCAATTCCCAGCCGCTGCACCAAATCATGCCGCCCTGGACGATGGGAAATTCAATTCCTAAAAGCTCCGAAACCCGCGTACGCATGTACGCAAAGTTATTCAGGCAACTCATTAAGTCATTTTATAGTCTTATGAATTGCCTTTTATTTGAAAATAAATCCCATTTCGCTCATGAATAAACCAATACTTGCTGTCATCTTTTACCTGTTCTGCCTCGGGTTGGTTCAGGCACAGAAGCCGACCTCATCCAATCACTGGGAACAGTATGCTGCCGATTTGAAGTATGATGAAAGCAGCG
>JBEDND010000261.1:0-6535 GCA_041170785.1 Bacteroidota bacterium
CTTTGAAGGCAGCGTTATATGTTTTAGGGGCTGATGTTGCCCTCACATCCCCATTTTTTCGGGGAGTTTATTCTTCTGCCAGGAACGGATAGCGGTAATCCTTCGGCGGCACGAAGTTCTCTTTGATGGTGCGCAGATTCACCCAGCGCAGCAGGTTGAGTTTGCTTCCGGCTTTGTCGTTGGTGCCGCTGCCGCGGGCGCCGCCGAAAGGCTGCTGACCAACCACGGCTCCTGTGGGCTTGTCGTTGATGTAGAAATTACCTGCAGCATTGCGCAGTGCTTCTGTGGCGCGCACAATGGCATAGCGATCCTGGGCAATTACAGCCCCGGTAAGCGCGTATTCACTGGTTTTGTCCACCAAATGCAAGGTGCTTTCAAATTCATCGTCGCCATACACGTAAATGCTCAATACCGGACCGAAAATTTCTTCGCACATGGTGGTGTACATCGGGTCTTTGGCCATGATGATGGTGGGCTGAATGAAATAGCCTTTGCTTTTGTCATAGCCTCCGCCACACAGAATTTCCTGCCCGTCTTTACGCGCCTGTTCAATGTATCCGGTGATTTTGTTGAAGGCCTTTTCATCGATGACTGCGTTGATGAAATTGCTGAAGTCCTCGGTTGGACCCATGGTCAGGGTGGCCATTTCGGCAAGCAGGCGTGGCTTCACGGCATTCCACAGGGTTTGCGGAATGTACACGCGGCTGGCTGCGGAGCATTTCTGTCCCTGGAATTCAAAGGCACCGCGGATGATGGCTGCCACGAGTACGTCCACATCTGCGCTGGGGTGGGCCAAAATGAAATCTTTGCCTCCGGTTTCCCCGACAATGCGCGGATAGCTTTTGTACCTGCTGATATTCTGCCCGATTTCCTGCCATACCTGACGGAATACGCCGGTACTTCCGGTGAAGTGGATGCCTGCAAAGTCGGGATGTTTGAAAATAACATCTCCGGCGGTGCTGCCGTCCACATATACCAGGTTAATGACTCCGTCGGGCAGACCTGCTTCGCGGAATACTTCCATCAACATTTGTGCGCTGTAAATCTGGCTATTGGAGGGTTTCCACACCACCACATTGCCCATCATGGCTGCGCTGGTGGGCAGGTTGCCGCTGATGGCTGTGAAATTGAAAGGTGTTAACGCAAAAACGAAACCTTCCAAAGGTCTGTATTCCAAGCGGTTCCAGATGGTTTTGCTGTTGGCCGAAGGTTGTTCAGTGTAAATTTCGGTCATGTACTGCACGTTGAAGCGCAGGAAGTCAATCATCTCGCAGGCGCTGTCAATTTCTGCCTGATAGGCATTCTTGCTTTGCGCCAGCATGGTAGCGGCATTGATTTTATAGCGATAGGGACCGGCCAGCAAGTCGGCAGCCTTCAGGAAAATTGCAGCGCGCTGTTCCCAGGGCGTGCGCTCCCATTGGTCGCGTGCAGCCAGTGCGGCATTGATGGCTTGTTCCAGGTGTTCCCTTTCGCCTTTATGGTAAAAACCAATCTGATGCGTCAGGTCATGTGGAGGGAAAATATTCACGGTTTTGCCCGTGCGCACTTCTTTCCCGCCTATATACATAGGAATGTCCAACACCTGGCTGCGCGCTTCTGCCAGTGCAGCTTTTAATTTCTTGCGTTCGGAACTGCCCGGTGCATAATCCAGCACGGGCTCGTTAACGGCTTGGGGAACCTGAAATACTCCGTTCATAAGTGGCGCAAAGATACTTGAGCCTCTGCGGATGCGCACCTGTCAATCCACCTAAGGCATAAAAAAAGCCGGAATCATTGAAGATCCCGGCTTTCCTGATGCGTTGCTGTAATTTAAACCAGCACGATTACTTTATTGTTCAGCACTTCCACCAATCCGCCATGTACCTCAAAGCTTTGAGCCTGTTGTTTTTGTTTCACAACAACAGCACCTTTACCGAGGTTGGCAATCATGGGGGCGTGGCGGTCCAGAATCTGGAAGCTGCCTTCGATGCCCGGAAGGGTCAAAACATCGGCTTCGCCCTGAAACAGGGTTTTGTCTGGAGTGAGAATTTCAACGTTCATGGCAATTAGCGCTTGGCGTCTTCCAGAAGTTTCTTACCCTTGGCAACGGCATCTTCAATGGTACCTACCAGGTTGAATGCAGCTTCGGGATATTCATCCACTTCACCGTCCATGATCATGTTGAATCCTTTGATGGTTTCCTTGATGTCAACCAGAACGCCGGGGATACCAGTGAACTGTTCCGCAACGTGGAATGGCTGAGAAAGGAAACGCTGCACACGGCGGGCGCGGTGCACCACCAGTTTGTCGTCTTCGCTCAGTTCATCCATACCAAGGATGGCGATGATGTCCTGGAGTTCTTTATAGCGCTGCAGCAATTCTTTTACGCGCTGGGCGCAGCCATAGTGTTCCTTTCCGAGGATGTCCTGGGTAAGAATCCTTGAAGTAGAATCCAGCGGATCCACGGCGGGATAGATACCCAATTCTGCAATCTTACGGCTCAATACCGTGGTGGCGTCAAGGTGCGCAAAGGTTGTGGCAGGTGCAGGGTCGGTCAAGTCATCCGCAGGTACATAAACCGCCTGAACGGAAGTAATCGAACCGCGGGTGGTAGAGGTAATGCGTTCCTGCATCACACCCATTTCCGTGGCTAGCGTGGGCTGGTAACCTACTGCTGAAGGCATACGGCCAAGCAGCGCCGATACTTCGGAACCTGCCTGGGTGAAGCGGAAGATGTTGTCCACGAAGAACAGGATGTCGCGACCCTGACCTTGGCCGTCGCCGTCGCGGAAATATTCTGCAACGGAAAGACCGCTCAATGCCACACGGGCGCGGGCTCCGGGAGGTTCATTCATCTGACCGAACACCAGGGTGGCCTGGCTCTGGCTCAGTTCATCCATATCTACTTTGGAAAGATCCCAACCACCTTCTTCCATGCTGTGGCGGAATTCTTTTCCGTATTTGATTACTCCGGATTCAATCATTTCGCGGAGCAGATCATTTCCTTCACGACTGCGTTCACCAACACCGGCAAATACAGACATACCGCTGTATGCCTTGGCGATGTTGTTGATCAGTTCCATGATCAATACGGTTTTGCCTACACCGGCACCACCGAACAATCCGATTTTACCACCTTTCGCATACGGTTCCAGGAGATCGATTACTTTGATTCCGGTGTAGAGCGGTTCGGTGCTGGTAGCCAGGTTGTCATAAGTTGGCGCTTTCGCGTGGATGGCGCGTCCGTTGCTGGAATCGAGGCTTTTGAGGCCGTCAATTGATTCTCCTACAACATTCAACAAACGACCGCGGATGCTTTCGCCTGTGGGCATGCGGATGGCATCGCCGGTATCCAACACATCCATGCCGCGCTGGAGGCCGTCGGTGCTGTCCATGGCGATGGTGCGCACGATGTTCTCTCCAAGGTGCTGTTGCACTTCCAGTACCAATTTGGCACCGTTGTCGCGCAGTACGTGGAGCGAGTTGTAAATGTTTGGCAGTGCAGAGCCGGTTTCGTTGAAGGCAACGTCAACAACCGGGCCGATGATCTGGGTGATCTTTCCTTTATTCGACATTACGTTGATGCTTGAAAAACGCGGGTGCAAAGGTATGCAGCAAAGAGAGAATTAAACATCATGAGGAAAAAAAACTTCAGTTTGTGTGTAATGCTGCTAAGTTGTTGATAGTCAGCAAATTGAGATTTGTTCATCGGGCATATCCTTGAAAACTGCGTTCTTAGCGGCATGATTCGTCACATTCTTCGCTTTGGGCTGTTCGGGATTGCCATCATGCTGCTGGTAGGCCTGGTGATGCGCTATACCATGAGTACAAATCCGCAGGAACTGGGCGGCACTTCTGTATTGTTGGGTTTTCTGCTGATGATTCCAGCCTTCGTGATGGTTTGGCTGGGTGTGGCTGCCTTTCACCGTGAGGCTGCGCAAGGATTGAGTTTCGGGCACTACCTTCTTTGCGGGCTGGCCATCGCCCTGATGGTGTCGTTTGGCTACGCCTTGGCCTGGGAAATTAATTTTCGGACGCTGTTCCCGGATTTCTACCAGCGCTATGCCGATATGGAAATTGACGCGGCCCTGAAACATGGCTTAGCAGGTAAAAGACTGGCGGCACTCAAAGCAGATATGTCTGCCATGGTGTCGGCCATGCAGGTTCCATGGAAGCGATTCTTGTTCACCGCTTTGGCCGAGCCTATGCCGGTGGCTATGCTGTTCGTGCTGGGCAGTGCTTTGTGGTTTCGCTGGCTGCGGAAGTTGTTGTGGAATGGGTGAGGTATTTGCTGACAAAAAACAACTGCCAGCAGCATCAAGAAAAGGGCCTTTTATTTAGCGCCTGATGTAGTAGCCGCAATCAAATCATTTGGTTTTGGAAAATATTAAACATGTTGGTGTGCATGGCATCCCTGCCTTGCACGGCTGTGGACAAGGGTTTTAACTTTCTTAACGAGATGCGTGCAGCCAATAATGTTCCATTGCTTTAAAACCCCTGATAATTTCCCGACCTTTGCACCTGAATCATGTCAATTTCCCCTTTGCGCCAGGAAGTGATGTTGTCTATGGAAAAAGACATCGCCGGCTTCATGCAGAAATACCTTATCCCGATTGAAAAAATCTGGCAGCCGGCAGACTTTCTCCCGGATCCGAAAGCCCCCGATTTCACTGAAAAAATCCGCGAACTTCAAGGTGAAGCCCGAGAGCTGGAATACGATTTCTGGATTGTGCTGATTGGCGATATGATCACCGAAGAGGCCCTTCCCACCTACGAAAGCTGGCTGATGGGTGTGCGCGGTATTGACCAGAACGGCCGCAATGCCTGGAGTGAATGGATCCGCAACTGGACTTCCGAAGAAAACCGGCACGGCGATGTACTCAACAAATACCTCTACCTGAGCGGACGTGTAAACATGCGTCAGGTAGAAATCAGTACCCAATACCTCCTGGCTGATGGCTTTGACCTTGGCCTCGATGAAGACCCTTACCGCAACTTTGTGTACACCAGCTTTCAGGAGTTGGCCACACATATTTCGCACAAGCGTGTGGCCGAACTGGCTGCAAAACAGGGCAACAACCTGCTGGCCCGCATCTGCCGTACGGTGGCCGGCGACGAAATGCGGCACCATCTGGCCTACCGTGAGTTTGTGCGGCGCATCATCGAAGTGGATCCTTCTGATTTGGTGAGCGTATTCGCCGATATGATGAAGAAGAAGATTGCCATGCCTGCCAATTTGCTGCGTCAGGCCGGAGAAGCCGTAGGACAATCGTTTCAGGGTTTCGCCGATGCTGCGCAGAAGCTGGGCGTGTACACCGCCGATGATTATGTCCAAATTCTGAAAACCCTCTTGGCCCATTGGGAAATAGGCAATTTGAAAGGACTGAACGAAGGTGCCGAAAAGGCCCGTGATTACCTCATGAAACTCCCCGAACGGCTGGAAAAACTCTCAGCAAGGGTGCAAAGTGTAACTGCCGCCTCTGCCACCCACAGATTCGGTTGGGTAGATCCCTGGGGTGCATAAGCATGCGGTGGGTTAGGTTCCCCCGCATCACCATGCCGAACTAAGTTCCGGGAAATACTGCGCCCCACTTGTAATTTTAAGGTTTGCGAAGCAAGCTGTTCACTGAACGCGAAGGTTGCAAACAAGAGCAAGAGGGTGGGTTCGAATTCCCCGTTTCACTCCATTTGCGGGGCACGCTGCGCACCTATTGCGCGCTCACATCCCCTTCACCTCATTCACCAGCTTGGTAAGTGTGGCTTTGGCATCGCCGAAGAGCATGCCGCATTTGGGGTTGTAGAACAGTTCGTTGTCAATGCCGGCATATCCTGCCTTCATGCTGCGCTTCATCACAATCACCTGACGTGCGTTTTCCACTTCCAGAATAGGCATGCCGTAAATCGGACTGGATGGATCTGTTTTCGCAGCAGGATTCACTACGTCGTTGGCGCCTACCACCAAAACCACATCACAGGTATTGAATTCAGGGTTGATGTGTTCCATCTCTACGAGTTTGTCGTAGCTAACATTACTCTCCGCCAGCAATACGTTCATGTGGCCTGGCATGCGACCCGCAACAGGATGAATGGCGTATTTCACTTCCACGCCTTCTTTTTCCAGCAGCTCTTCCAGTTCATGACATACATGTTGCGCCTGAGCCACCGCCAATCCGTAACCGGGAACGATGATCACCTTCTGTGCATATTTCATCATGATGGCGGTATCGGTAGCGTTTACCTCGCGGATAGAGCCGCCACTGCCTGATTTCGCAGGGCCGCTGCTTTTACTTCCACCGAAATTGCCAATCAATACATTGGTCAGGCTGCGGTTCATGGCTTTGCACATCACCACGGTGAGGATGGTTCCCGCAGAACCTACCAACACACCACCCATCAGCATCACGTTGTTGTCGTACAGGAAACCGCCACAGGCTGCTGCCACGCCGGTGAAGCTGTTCAGCAGGCTGATTACCACAGGCATATCCGCGCCACCGATGGGCAGTACGAACAAAACGCCGTAAATGAGTGCCAGAACCAGAATGCCATACATCCAGAT
>JBEDND010000262.1:0-14122 GCA_041170785.1 Bacteroidota bacterium
TCAACGTGCTGCATAAATTAAAACCTTCCGCTTCCAAAGGAACATATTTCCGCAGCATTTTTATTTCAAGCACCATGAGCCGGGCGTGGCCGTTGATGTAAAATCGATACCCGGTATTTAATTCACATGAACAAAGAACAAAAAACCGCTGAACTACAGGAGTTGACAACGGCTCTGCGCGATGGCGCGTTCATTTACCTGACAGATGCCACCGGCCTGTCGGCAAACGATACGAACCGGCTCCGCAGGCAGTTGTTCGAAAATGGCGTGAGTATGCGCGTTGCCAAAAACACGCTTATTTCATTGGCCATGGAAGCATCCGGAAAGGATTTCGGAACCCTGCGCACCGAGGCATTGAGTGGTGCCACCGCTGTTTTGATTTCCGACAACATGAAAGCTCCCGCCATCACGCTGAAGAAATTCCGTGATAAAGGCGATAAGCCAAAGTTGAAAGGTGCGTACATCGATTCAGGAATCTTCCTCGGCGATGATCAACTCCAGGCACTTACAGAACTCAAGTCTCGCGAAGACCTGATCGGTGAAGTAATCGGATTGCTCCAAAGTCCGGCAAAGAATGTGATCTCCGCGCTTCAGTCCGGTGGATCGAAATTGGCAGGTGTGGTAAAAACCCTGTCAGAACGTTAACCCTTTAAAAAATAAAAAAAACCCGAATAACAATGGTAGATCTGAAAGAATTCGCAAATCAGTTGGTAAACCTGACTGTAAAAGAGGTAAATGAGCTTGCTCAGATCCTGAAGGAAGAGCATGGCATTGAACCCGCTGCTGCAGCAGTAGCCGTGGCCGCTCCCGCCGCAGGTGGTGGAGCTGGCGCAGCTGCTGAAGAACAGACCGAGTTTGACGTTATCCTCAAGAGCGCAGGAGCCAGCAAGCTGAACGTGGTTAAGGTTGTTAAAGACCTTACCGGTTTAGGACTGAAAGAAGCAAAAGACCTCGTTGACGGTGCCCCTAAAGCTGTAAAAGAAAAGGTTTCTAAAGCAGAAGCCGATGATATTTCAGCTAAATTGAAAGAGGCGGGCGCTGAAATTGAGGTTAAGTAATTTCAACCCTGTCAGCAACGGAAAGACCCCGGTAAATCCGAGGGTCTTTTCCGTGTTTTTACCGGTTTTCATCACCACATTGTAGTTACCTAAAACACAAATCAATTGACAAGCACATCATTCGCCGGAAGAGTAGATTTCGGAAAAGTTAAAAGTGCCCTTGAATACCCGGATTTTCTGGATGTTCAAATACGCTCTTTTAAAGAGTTTTTCCAGTTGGAAACCCCATCTGATAAAAGGGAAGAAGAAGGCCTCTTTAAAGTATTCAAAGAGAATTTCCCCATCACCGATACACGAAATATTTTCCAGTTGGAGTTTCTGGATTATTTTGTGGATCCGCCGCGTTACACCATCCAGGAATGCATCGAGCGCGGGCTCACCTACGCTGTGCCCCTGAAGGCAAAATTGCGCCTCAGCTGTAACGATCCTGATCACGAAGATTTTAAAACCATTATCCAGGATGTTTACCTGGGTAATATTCCTTATATGACCAGTGCCGGTACGTTCATCATCAATGGTGCAGAACGGGTTATTGTATCTCAACTGCACCGCTCTCCCGGCGTATTCTTTGGTCAGTCTTTCCATACCAATGGAACCAAACTGTACTCTGCTCGCGTAATTCCGTTCAAAGGGTCATGGATTGAGTTTGCTACAGACGTGAATAACGTCATGTATGCCTACATCGATCGAAAGAAAAAGTTCCCTGTAACTACGCTCCTTAGGGCTATCGGCTATGAAACAGATAAAGTCATCCTCGACATATTCGGGCTCAGCGAGGAAGTAAAAGTCAGCAAAGCCGCCCTCAAAAAGGTTCTTGGCAGAAAATTGGCCGCAAGGGTGCTCCGCACGCGCATCGAAGATTTTGTGGATGAAGATACCGGAGAGGTTGTTTCCATTGAACGAAATGAGGTAATCCTGGAACGCGATACCATCCTGCAGGAAAAAGATATTGACCTGATCATCGATGAAGGAATCAAGTCCATCATCTTGACCCGTGATGGAGAATCAGATGTGAATTTCGACATCATCTACAACACGCTTCAAAAAGATACTTCAAACAATGGCAAGGAAGCCGTTGAACATATCTACCGCCAACTGCGCAACGCAGAAGCTCCCGATGAAGAGACCGCCCGTGGTATCATTGAACGCCTCTTCTTCAGTGATAAACGCTATGACCTGGGTGATGTAGGCCGTTACAGGATCAATAAAAAGCTGAACCTGAAAACCGATATGGATGTGAAGGTTCTGACCAAAGAAGACATCATCCACATCATCACGTACCTCATCCAACTCAGCAACTCCAAAGCTGAAGTCGATGATATTGACCACCTGAGCAACCGCCGTGTGCGGACTGTAGGTGAACAGTTGTATCAGCAGTTTGGCGTGGGCCTTGCACGGATGAGCCGCACCATCCGCGAAAAGATGAACATCCGCGACAATGAGGTGTTTACACCTCAGGATCTGGTAAATGCCAGAACCTTGTCATCGGTCATCAACTCCTTCTTCGGCACCAACCAGCTGAGCCAGTTTATGGATCAAATCAATCCACTGGCGGAAATCACCCACAAGCGCAGGCTTTCTGCACTGGGTCCCGGTGGTTTGAGCAGAGAACGTGCAGGCTTCGAGGTGCGCGACGTACACTACACACATTACGGTCGTTTGTGTACCATCGAAACACCGGAAGGTCCGAACATCGGTTTGATTTCTTCGCTGTGTGTGCATGCCAAAATCAACAGCATGGGTTTCATCGAAACGCCTTACAGGAAGGTAGATGAGGGCAAGCTCACCAACGAAATCATTTACCTGAGTGCAGAAGAAGAAGACAACCAAACCATCGCCCAGGCAAATGCCGAAGTGGATGGCCAGGGCAGCTTCTTAACACCGGCCGTACGCGCCCGCCGCGAAGGTGATTTCCCTTCCGTGCCTCCTGAAGACCTGAACTTCATGGACGTAGCTCCAAACCAGATTGTGTCCATTGCAGCATCTTTGATTCCATTCCTGGAGCATGATGATGCAAACCGTGCACTGATGGGTTCGAACATGCAACGTCAGGCCGTTCCACTGTTGCGCCCTCAAGCGCCTATTGTGGGCACCGGTCTGGAAGAAAAAGTAGCCCGCGACAGCCGCACACAAGTGGTGGCTGAAGGTGATGGCGTAATCGATTTTGTAGATGCCCGCGAAATCCGCGTGAAATACGAACAGGATGAGCACGATGAACTGGTTTCCTTCACGGGACAGCTGAAAACCTACTCGCTCATTAAATTCCGTCGTACCAACCAGAATTCATGCGTAAACCTGAGGCCGATTGTGAAGAAAGGCCAAAGGGTAAAAGCCGGACAAATTCTTTCGGAAGGTTATGCTACCGAAGCCGGTGAATTGGCTTTGGGCCGTAACCTCATGGTGGCATTCATGCCCTGGCAAGGATATAACTTCGAAGACGCAATTGTGATTTCTGAAAAGGTGGTTAAAGATGACTGGTTTACCAGCATCCACATCACTGAATTTGAATTGGAAGTAAGAGATACCAAGCGCGGTGCTGAAGAATTAACCAACGACATTCCCAATGTAAGCGAAGAAGCTACGCGGAATCTCGATGAACACGGGTTGATTCGCGTAGGTGCAGAAGTGAAGGAAGGCGATATCTTGATTGGCAAAATCACGCCCAAAGGTGAAACAGAGCCTTCTCCGGAAGAAAAACTGCTCCGTGCCATCTTCGGTGATAAAGCCGGCGACGTTAAAGATGCTTCCCTGAAAGCACCGCCAAGCACCGATGGCGTGGTGATCGAAAAGAAACTCTTTTCCAAAGACAAAAAGGATAAGAATATTAAAGCCAGCGATAAATCAAAGCTGAGCAAACTCGAAGCCGACCACCAAAAGGATTTGAACCAACTGAAAGAAAAACTGGTTCAAAAACTGTTCAAGGTGGTGAATGGTAAGACCAGTCAGGGTGTGTTCAATAACTATCAGGAAGAACTGATTCCCAAAGGAACGAAGTTCACCATCAAGAACCTCACGGCCATTGATTACCAGAATGTGAACTACTACAACTGGTCTACCGATGAAGAGCGCAATACCCTCATTGTACGTATCCTGAACAACTATTCATTGGTGTACAACGACATGGTAACCAACTACAAACGCGAATACTTTACCATCAGCGTTGGGGATGAATTACCTACCGGAATCCTGCAAATGGCTAAGGTTTATGTTGCCAACAAGCGCAAGCTGAAAGTGGGCGATAAGATGGACGGTCGTCACGGAAACAAGGGCATCGTTGCGCGCATTGTTCGCGAAGAAGACATGCCTTTCCTGGAGGATGGAACCCCTGTGGACATCGTACTGAACCCATTGGGTGTACCATCGCGTATGAACCTTGGTCAGATTTACGAAACTGTTCTGGGTTGGGCCGGTAAAGAATTGGGTGTGAAGTTTGCTACGCCCATCTTCGACGGCGCCACCAATGCCGAAATCAACAGCTATACCGAAAAAGCCAAGTTGCCTCCCAATGGCAGGGTTTACCTGAATGACGGCCTGAGTGGTGAGAAATTTGACCAGCCTACCACCGTGGGTGTGATTTACATGATCAAACTTGGCCACATGGTGGACGATAAGATGCACGCACGCTCGATAGGTCCGTATTCGTTGATTACCCAGCAGCCTTTGGGTGGTAAAGCCCAGTTCGGTGGACAGCGTTTCGGTGAAATGGAAGTATGGGCTTTGGAAGCATTCGGCGCGGCTAACATCCTCAGGGAAATACTTACCGTGAAGAGTGACGACATCATGGGCAGGGCGAAAACGTATGAGGCCATCGTGAAAGGTGAAAACATTACGCAAATCGGCACGCCTGAATCATTCAACGTACTGGTGCACGAATTGCGTGGCCTCGGTCTGGAAATTCAATTTGATTAACACATGCAGAACAGCAACAGCAAGAAAACGCTAAAAATAAGAAGTAATTTTACGAAGGTTCGGATCGGGCTGGCTTCGCCTGAACTGATTCTTCAGCGCAGCTTTGGTGAAGTAACCAAGCCGGAAACCATCAATTACAGAACCTACAAACCTGAAATGGGTGGCTTGTTCTGCGAACGCATTTTCGGCCCCATCAAGGATTATGAGTGCCACTGCGGGAAATACAAACGGATACGCTACAAAAACATTGTATGCGACCGCTGCGGTGTTGAGGTAACCGAGAAGAAGGTACGTCGCGAACGAATGGGCCACATCAACCTGGTGGTTCCCGTAGCGCATATCTGGTACTTCCGCTCGCTGCCGAACAAAATCGGCTACCTGCTGGGCATTCCTACCAAGAAGCTGGATTTGGTGATTTACTACGAGCGTTATGTAGTCATCCAAACAGGCATCGTGGACAAGGTGAATTACCTTGATCTGCTTACTGAAGAAGAATACCTGGATATTCTGGAACAGCTGCCTAAAGAGAATCAGTATCTCGACGACAATGACCCGAATAAGTTTGTCGCCAAAATGGGTGCTGAAGGACTGTGGGATCTGCTGAGCCGCCAAAATCTGGATAAACTGAGCAGTGATCTGCGCAATCAGGCAAATACCGAAAGTTCTCAACAGCGCAAGCAGGAAGCCCTCAAGCGCCTGAAGGTGATTGAAGGATTCCGAGGCGCCAACGAAACCGGTGAAAACCGTCCCGAGTGGATGATCATGCGCATGTTGCCCGTGATTCCGCCGGAATTGCGTCCCTTGGTTCCTTTGGAAGGTGGTCGTTTTGCCACTTCCGACCTGAATGATTTGTACCGCAGGGTAATCATCCGCAACAACCGCTTGAAGCGCCTCATGGAAATCAAAGCTCCTGAGGTGATCCTGCGCAACGAAAAGCGCATGCTTCAGGAAGCGGTGGATTCGCTGCTCGATAATACCCGTCGTGCCAGTGCGGTGAAATCTGAAGGTAATCGTCCATTGAAGTCGCTCAGCGATATGCTGAAAGGCAAGCAAGGCCGTTTCCGTCAGAACCTGCTCGGTAAACGTGTGGACTATTCCGGACGTTCCGTAATCGTAGTAGGACCGAAGCTGAAATTGAACGAATGCGGTATCCCTAAAGGAATGGCTGCGGAATTGTTCAAGCCGTTCATCATCCGCAAACTGATCGAAAGAGGTATCGTCAAAACGGTTAAAACCGCCAAGAAGATTGTAGATAAAAAAGATCCTGTAATATGGGACATCCTTGAAAACATCCTCAAAGGACATCCTGTATTGCTGAACCGTGCTCCTACGCTGCACAGACTTGGTATTCAGGCATTCCAACCGAAACTGGTAGAAGGTAAAGCAATACAGTTGCACCCGCTGGTGTGTACTGGTTTCAACGCTGACTTTGACGGTGACCAAATGGCGGTGCACGTGCCGCTCAGTAATGCGGCCATTTCAGAGGCGCAGTTGCTGATGCTCTCTTCGCATAACATCCTGAACCCCGCGAACGGTTCTCCAATTACCGTTCCTTCTCAGGACATGATTCTTGGTCTGTACTACATGACCAAGATGCGCAAAGGCACTCCGGAGCAGCCCATGAAAGGCGAAGGTTTATCTTTTTACAGCGCTGAGGAAGTAATTATCGCCTACAACGAAGGCAGTGTTGACCTTCACAGCATGATAAAAGTGAAAGCTCGTGTGCGCAAGGGTGAAAACAATTATGCTACCGAACTCATTGAAACTTCGGTGGGCAGGGTGTTGTTTAACCAGGTTGTGCCTGCAGAAATGGGCTTCATCAACCAGTTGCTCAAGAAGAAAAACCTGCGCGACATCATTGGTGAAATGATCCGTTTCAGCGGAGTTGCCAGCACAGCACACTTCCTCGATGAAATTAAAAATCTTGGGTACCAGCACGCATTTCGCGGCGGCCTGAGCTTTAACCTGGGTGACGTGCGCGTGCCCGACGAAAAGGTTAAAATGATTGAAGACGCTTTTGCAGAAGTAGAAGAAATCAAAGCTACGTTCAGCATGGGTCTGATCACAAATAACGAGCGCTACAACCAGGTTATTGACCTTTGGACAAGGGTAACCAACCGCCTTTCAGACCGATTGATTCGTCAGTTGGCAGAAGACAACCAAGGCTTCAATCCAATCTTTATGATGTTGGATTCAGGCGCAAGGGGTTCTAATGACCAGATCAGACAGTTGGGCGGTATGCGTGGTCTGATGGCCAAGCCGCAAAAGAATATTGGTGGCGGTACCGGCGATACCATCGAAAACCCAATCATCTCCAACCTGAAAGAAGGGTTGTCTGTATTGGAATACTTCATTTCTACACACGGTGCGCGTAAAGGTCTGGCAGATACAGCACTCAAAACGGCGGATGCGGGTTATCTGACCCGTCGTTTGCACGATGTTGCACAAGACGTTATCATCACCGACGAAGATTGCGGTACCCTGCGCGGCATCAACATGACCGCCCTGAAGAATCAGGAGGAAATCGCAGAACCCTTATATGACCGAATCCTTGGACGTACCGGGCTGCATGACATCTTCAATCCTCAAGATGGTACGCTGATTGTTAAAGCCGGTGAAGAAATAACCGAATACATCGCCGAGCAAATCGAACAGGCAGGCATCGAAGAGGTAGATATTCGAAGCGTGCTCACCTGCGAAACCCGCAGCGGTGTTTGCTGTAAGTGTTATGGTAGGAACCTTGCCACCGGACGCATGGTGCACATGGGTGAAGCCGTTGGTGTAATCGCTGCACAGAGCATCGGAGAACCCGGTACTCAGCTGACCCTGCGTACCTTCCACACGGGTGGTGCGGCATTGAACATCGCCTCTGAATCAACCATCGTTTGTAAATATGAAGGGCTGCTTAATTTCGACGGCGTACGTACCGTGCCCAGAGAAATAGTTGACGAAGACAGCGGTGAAAAACGCATGGTGGAAGTAGTTGCAGGTCGCTCCGGTGAAGTACGCGTGTTGGAACCCAAAACCAATACCATCATCGTTACCTACAATATTCCCTATGGTTCCATCATGGAAGTGAAAGATGGCGCCAGCATCAAAAAGGGCGATGTCATCTGTACCTGGGATCCATACAACGCGGTAATCATCAGCGATGTTGAAGGAACTATTGAGTTTGAAAACATCATCGAAGGTGTAACCGTACGTGAAGAGGGTGATGATCAGACCGGCTTCTTCGAAAAGGTTGTAATAGAAAGTAAGGATAAAGCCAAGAACCCGATGATTCGTGTGGTGGTTGTTGGTGGTGATTCCAAAGAGTTCAACCTTCCGGTTGCAGCACACATCAACGTGAACAATGGCGAGAAGATTAAAGTAGGTCAGATTATAGCGAAAATCCCCAGACAGGCGCGCTCTGTTCGTGACATTACCGGCGGTCTGCCTCGTGTAACAGAATTATTTGAAGCACGTAACCCTTCCAATCCGGCGGTGGTGAGTGAAATTGATGGTGTGGCCACTTATGGAGGCATCAAGCGCGGTAACCGGGAAATCATGGTGCGCAGCAAGGATGGTGAAGAAAAGAGGTATCTTGTTTCTCTGTCTAAACACATCTTGGTACACGATGGCGATTTCGTGCGCGCCGGTGCACCTTTGAGTGATGGCGCCATCACGCCTCAGGACATTCTGCAAATCGAAGGATCTGCTGCAGTGCAACGCTATGTGCTTAATGGAATTCAGGAAGTTTACCGTTTGCAAGGGGTGAAAATCAACGACAAGCATATTGAAGTGATTGTTCGCCAGATGATGCAGAAGGTAGAAATTTTGGAACCCGGCGATACGCTGTTCCTGGAGAACGAAATCACCGAACGCTTCGAATTCATTGAAGAGAACGATAAGATTTACGACAAGAAGGTGGTGACCGATGGTGGCGACAGCGAACACTTGAGCGCTGGTCAGATTGTTACTTTGCGCCGCCTGCGCGAAGAAAACTCTGCGCTGCGCAGACAGGATAAGAAGCTGGTTGTGTATCGCGATGCGGTGCCTGCAACAGCTCAACCCATCTTGCAAGGCATCACCAAGGCTTCACTTGGAACACAAAGCTTCCTGAGTGCAGCGTCGTTCCAGGAAACCACCAAGGTGCTGAACGAAGCAGCCATCAGCGGAAAAGTTGATGAACTGCGTGGACTGAAGGAAAACGTAATTGTTGGCCACCTGATCCCTGCCGGAACCGGAACACGTCGATTTGAAAACGTAGTTGTAGGCTCGCTGGATGAGTACGAAAGGCTGATGGCTTCTAAAACTGAAGACCTGATCAGCTAGAAATAGAAAGGTCAGGGGGGAGGCATAAAAAAATATGTTTCCCCCTTGATTTTTTTTAAAAGAAATGTACATTTGCACTCCCTGAAAACGACGGGAAAAAGCGAGAATAGCTCAGTTGGTAGAGCGCAACCTTGCCAAGGTTGAGGTCGCGAGTTCGAGCCTCGTTTCTCGCTCAAAAGAAGAGCCCTTGATCCCATCAGGGGCTTTTTATTTTCAAAACAAATGCAGCCATTTGGGCTCATTTTTGAATAGGTTGAAATCCATCCTGCCCGGATGGTGGAATGGTAGACACGCAGGACTTAAAATCCTGTGGCCAGAAATGGCCGTGCGGGTTCGAGTCCCGCTCCGGGCACCTGTTTCATGAAACAGCAGCGCTATCAGGATTTGGTACAACAGTTTTCGGCGCTTACCGCATCCGAACATGATCCTATAGCCAATATGGCCAACCTTTCGGCGCTATTGCGCGAAAATTTTCAATTTTGGTGGGTTGGCTTTTACCTTGTCCGCTCCGATGAATTGGTGCTGGGGCCGTTTCAGGGACCTGTGGCCTGTACGCGTATTCCTTTTGGAAAAGGAGTTTGCGGAACATGTTGGCAACAGGCCAATTCCATCGTTGTTCCCGATGTACACGCATTTCCGGGACACATCGCCTGCAGCGCCATTTCAGCATCCGAAATCGTGGTGCCGCTGCTTAGCCAAGGCAGGGTGATTGGCGTGCTGGATGTGGACAGTGAACACCTCAACCATTTTGATGCACAGGATCAATTGGGCTTAGAAGAACTTGCCGGAATATTGGTGAGAAACAGTCATTTTTCCTAAACTTGCTCCCATGAGCGGAATATTCAGGGATCGGGAAGGTAGATCCATCTTCATGCTGATCCTGGTGGCTTCATTTGGCTACTTCGTGGACATCTTCGATTTGATTCTGTACAATATCGTAAAGAAAGAGAGTCTGATGGAAGGCCTGGGCCTGAGTCTCGAACAGTATGCAGAAAATGAGGTGTTTCTGTTTCAGATGCAGATGCTCGGCATGATGGTCGGCGGCATCCTTTGGGGCGTTCTGGGCGACAAGAAGGGAAGGGTTTCTGTGCTGTTTGGTTCCATCCTTTTGTATTCCTTAGCCAATCTGTTGAATGCCTTTGTGGTGAATATCGAGCAATATGCATGGATGCGCTTTCTGGCTGGGGTGGGCCTTGCCGGAGAACTTGGTGCAGCCATCACACTGGTCAGTGAAACCATGCACAAAGACAAACGCGGTTATGGAACCATGATCGTGGTTACCCTGGGTGCCCTCGGTGCCGTGGCTGCTTTTCAAATTGGCAGCAGGCTGGGATGGAAAGGCGCGTACATTACCGGTGGCGTGCTTGGATTGGCACTGCTGGCGCTGCGCGCCGGAACCTTTGAGTCTGGTATGTTTCATCAGATGAAACAGCAAGGCACTTCGCGCGGGAATTTCTTCATGTTGTTTTCCAATCGAAACAGATTCATCAAATATCTGGCCTGTATTGTGATTGGTTTGCCCGTATGGTACGTGGTCGGAATATTAATCAGCCTGAGCGAGCGATTTGCCGCTGTATTGAATATCCAAGGAACCATCAGCAACGGGGAAAGCATCATGTACTGCTACCTTGGACTCTCCGCGGGTGATTTGTTCAGCGGATTGCTCAGTCAGTGGCTTCGCAGTCGCCGGAAAATCATCATTGGTTACCTGCTCACCTGTTTTCTTTTGTGTCTGGTATTCTTGTTCACCAAAAACCTGTCGGTACCTGTGTTTTATGGACTTAGTTTCCTTTTGGGTGCGGGAACCGGTTATTGGGCGCTTTTTGTAACCAATGCCAGCGAGCAGTTTGGCACCAACCTCCGGGCTACCGTTACCTCAACAGTGCCCAATTTTGTGCGGGGTGCTTTCTACCTTATTGGTTTGGGTTTCACCAGCCTCAGCGAATCATTGTTTTCCGGAGACATCATTTATGGTGCACTGTTGGTTGGCGTGATTTGCTTCTTACTCGCCATTGCCGGGGTTCTTGTGGTGAAGGAAACCTTCGGCAAGGACCTGGATTACGTGGAAGTTTCCTGA
The DNA here is from genome assembly GCA_041170785.1 of Bacteroidota bacterium. GTDB lineage: Bacteria > Bacteroidota > Bacteroidia > NS11-12g > UBA955 > REEB481. The sequence goes on from JBEDND010000262.1 coordinate 11,359, forward strand.
AAAGAAGCCCGCAACAGCCGATCGTTGATGGCCGGGCCCAATCCGGTTTCCGGAGCCTGTTCAGCAAGGATTAATGCAAATCCGGCCTGGTCTAGGGCGCGCATACAGGCAAACAGATGCTGTGCTGCCTCTGCGGTTGTTCCCTGCGGACTGAGAATCATTTGTGCATCTGACGGCCATTCAGGAACTCCATGATGAAACAACAAGAGGGCAGTTTGCTGCGGTAGTTTGTGTTGTGACAGGTATTGTCGGATGTTGCCCGTGAGCACCAGTTTGGTTTTAGGTGCATAGTGCTTGTCCAACTGTCCCGGAGCGATGGGGTTCGAACTTTGACGCAGGCTCATGGAAATATCCGGAATGACTTCTCGGATGCGCTCAGGTGCCAAACCGCCCAGACGCAGTATTTCCGGTTTGGGTCCTGCAAACGATACTACGGTGCTTTCCAGTCCGATGTCGCAGGGCCCACCATCCAGAATATAGGAAATGCGGTTTCCCAGTTGTGCCGCCACATGTTCGGGTCTTGTAGGGCTGATGTAGCCGAAAGGATTGGCGCTGGGTGCGGCGAGCGGTAAACCGGATTTGCGGAGGAGTTCCAAGGTGAGCGGGTGATTGGGAACACGTAGGGCAACGCTGGGACCTCCGGCACAAACCAAATCGGGAATGATGTTTTTGCGGGGAAGCACCAGCGTCAGCGGTCCGGGCCAGAACTTTGCCGCCAGCGCACGCGCCTGTTCGGGGAAGGCACTGGCATAAAGTTCCACAGAGTGAACATCCGGGATGTGCACAATCAACGGATCAAAATGTGGCCTTCCTTTCACCAGAAAGATTTGTGCCAGCGCCGCTGTATCCAGCGCATTTCCGGCAAGGCCATACACGGTTTCCGTGGGAATGGCCACGAGTTTCCCGGCCTCCAGCAATGCCGCAGCAAGGTTAAGGTCTGTTCCTATAATCGCAGGAGCACTCAACGCCGCTTCAGGTTGTATTTTTCTATTTTGTTGTAGAGATGGCTGCGCTGAATGTCAATCTCCGTAGCTGTTTTGGCCACATTCCAGTTGTTTTGGGACAGCTTTCGTTCAATAAAAATCTTTTCTGCAAAATCCTTGAACTCTTGAAACTGCTGGAACTGATCGACCACGCCAAAGGGATCTGCGGCCCTTTGCGCAGGGTTGCTGTAGGTGAACACATCGTCGTCGGATATAACCGAACCACACAGAATAACCAATCGTTCTACCACATTGCGCAATTCGCGGATGTTGCCTGTCCAGTTTACTTCTTTCAGCGCCTCCAATCCGGCGGGCGAGAATTTCTTCACCGGTATTTCATTTTCTGAACAGATTTCCGACAGGAATTTCTCAGCAATTACCGGGATGTCATCAGCGCGTTCGTTGAGTGTTGGCACATGAATCAGGATGACGCTGAGCCTGTGGTACAGGTCCATACGGAAGTTCCCTTTGTCTATTTCGGCGAGCAAATCCTTGTTGGTTGCTGCAACGATGCGCACATCCACCTTCACTTCTTTATCGCCGCCCACGCGGCTGATGCGTCCTTCCTGAATGGCCCTGAGCACTTTGGCCTGTGCAGCCAGGCTCATGTCGCCAATTTCATCCAGAAACAGGGTTCCGCCGTGCGCCTGTTCAAATTTGCCGATGCGTTGTTTGATGGCGCTGGTGAACGAGCCTTTTTCGTGGCCAAACAGTTCACTTTCAATCAATTCTGTGGGAATGCTGGCGCAGTTTACTTCAACCATCGGGCCGCTGCTCCGGTGGCTGAGTTCGTGAATCCATCGGGCCACCAGTTCTTTCCCTACGCCATTTTCGCCGGTAATGAGCACACGGGCTTCGGTAGGCGCTACCTTTTCAATGGTTTCCTTGATTTTGGTGATGGCCGGCGTATCTCCAACGATGTCAAAGGTTTTGGAAACCTTTCTTTTCAGCACGCGCGTTTCGGTAACCAGTGCATTTTTGTCAACGGCATTGCGCAGTACAATCAGCAGCCTGTTTAAATCCGGTGGCTTGGTGATGAAGTCATAGGCGCCTTTGCGTGTAGCCTCAACGGCCATTTCCACCGATCCGTGGCCGGTAATCATGATCATGGGCACATCCGGAGCAACCACCGCGGCGCGTTCCAGCAGTTCCATGCCATCAATGCCCGGCATTTTTACATCGCATAAAACGGCATCAAAATCACCTTTGCTCAACAATTCCAAGCCTTTTTTGCCGTCTTCGGCCAGCTGAACGCTATACTTTTCGTATTCCAGAATTTCCTTCAGGGTTTCCCGAATTGCCTTTTCGTCGTCAATGACCAAAATATTCGCCATAAGAGCAATAATAAGGCATTGTATGTTCTATTGGACGCTTTTGTGACTGATTTTCTGAACCAATTATGCCCGGAAGCATTTGGGAGTTATAAGTATTTGTCATGGGGAGCCGGTTGAACCATGGTGCTTGCGATGCGGGCTAAAAGTTCCGAGCTGCAAGTCCCGGGCGACCGTAGGGAGTCCCGAGCTTAGCCTCGGGGGAGCCTGCCAGCTTGCCCCGCAAGCAAGTGAAGCGCAGCGATGCGGGGAACCACGAACTCCACCATTCCACCCGCTCCAACTTATCCAGTTCTCAAGCTTTCCGTGCTTTAAGTGGTTTTATCTACAGCACGCTCATGCAACAATTACCTTATTGCTTCTTACTTTTTCCTTGATGAAAAAGTAAGCAAAAAATCAAGGCTGATAAGTCTGAAAGGTCATACGCTTGCAAGAAGGTGAATGCTGCAG
>JBEDND010000263.1:0-8480 GCA_041170785.1 Bacteroidota bacterium
GATGACAAACCCGGTAAGGAACACGTGGATGTTACGAGCACTGCGGAACAGATGGGCAAAAACAAAAAAGAACGGGATGATGAACCAGGTTCGCGCCAGCGCATTCTTGAAAGAAACCATCGGCATGGTGCTGGTGGCTGCCGTTACAAACATCCAGATGATGTATAGCAGCATCAGGATACTTAAGGGATGCAGCAACAGCTTCCTGTCGGCTTTGAGTCCGGTAAACAGTTTCACCCCAAGAATGAGACAGGCAAGGATAATCAGCGGCTCCGTAGGAAGTGAAAGTCCAAGATTGGCGCCAACATCATTCACGCCAACGGACAGCGGCACCAGGGAGGCTACCACCAACAAATAAGCACCAGGTCTATACAATGCAAATACCAGCAGGGCCAGCCCCAAGGGCAATAAAGGAAGCCAAAACAAGCCAAACGCAACGCCCACACCACTAAGAACCGCCAGGGCGAGCAACAGCCATTGCAGCCACCTGAGTGATCTGAGTGCTTCCGGGTTCACTGGATGTTGCTGTGCTGCGTTCTAAAACGGTAAAAATCCAATACCAGAAGGGTTACGGTGCAGAAACCAAAACCTGCCAACATGGAAAGCAGTACGATGAGGCGACGCACGGGCCATGCCTTGCGCTCGGCTTTCACTGCGGCACTTACCGTGAATTTATGCGATAACTTTTCCTGAACATCAATTTTCCTTTTCTCATACATGGCATTGATGTCGCTCTCCTTCTCTTCTTCCAGCTTGATTTTTTCATTCAAACTCATCCATGCGCCGCCATTTTGCGCCAGGTTTTTCTGGTCTTCCAACAATTCTTTAACTTTATCGTTGCGGCCAGCGGCCTGCGCTTTGTAGATTTCTTCGGCGATGGCACGGCTCTGTTCTTCGTAGTTGGTGATGCCCAACTCGCCGAGCTTGCGCATTTCGTCGCGGATGCTTGAAATCTGGGCCTGCTTGGTTTGCAGGTTGCGCTCCACAATTTTCAGCGCGGGAACAGCTATCTGTTGTTGAATTTCCGTTTTTACAGAATCATACAGCGCGGCAATGCCATTGGCGATCCTCGCAGCCATTTCTGCATCTTCATCCAATACATCAATTTTGATGGACAGATACCGCGTTCTGCTGAAGGAAATATTCTCGTCTATTTTCGCCTGCAAGGCGGTTTGGGGATATGCTTCTGTGGCCGGATCAATGTTGTAGTGCTTCATCAGGTTGAAGTTGCGCACCAAACGGCTCATCAGCTCAGAAGACTGAAGCACCTGAAGGGCCTGCTCTGCCTGCTCTTCTTCTCCAAATTCAAGCGGATCTTTTTGCCTTTGGTTGGCATCCTGCAACAGCGCATCCGCGATAGAAGCATTTTTTGAAGGATAAAAAACATGAGTGGACTTGTACTTGGGCTTCATAAAAACAGGAAGTGAAGCGATCAATCCTGCAAGTCCTGAAATCAGGGTAACGCCAATGAGCCATTTGCGCCAGCGCCAGAAGAAGTCCACAACATCGAGTGCCGAAAGCGGCCGGTATTCACGCATTTCCATGGATTGTTATAGAAACGGCGAAAATACTGCTTTATTTCAGGCTTCAGGCCGTTCTGCCGGAAAGGATGTTTCGCAAATGCAAATCCGGATGTACCCGTCCGCTGGCTATGCCCGTAACCCAGATGCTCAAACCTACCAGTACTTGAACATACCAAGGCGCGTTCAGCCATGCCGCTGCGCAGGTCAATGCGGCCGCTATGCCCGTCAGAATCAAGATGTTCACCAGAGAAAAGGTGCTGCTGCTTTCCAAATGGCTGCGGGAAAACCAAATACAAGACAGGCAAAACAAGGCCTGGGTTGTGCCTGCCGACCACGCCGTCCCCAATGCCCCGAATTCGGGAATCAGCAACAGATTCAGCAAGATATTGCAGCCAAGCGCGCACATGGCAATGATGTTCAGCAGGCGCAACTGCTTTAAGGCGGTGAGCAAGGTTCCGAAAACATACACCAGGCTCATAGGCACATATGCAAGCATCAGCCAGCCCAAAACCGAAGCCGCCTGATTTCGGGCTTCGCTCCCGAGCGGATTGAGCAGATGCATCAGTTCGTTGGCAAAAGCGAAGCCAATCAATGCAGCAGGTATGGCCACCAGCAACATCACCACAGTTCCTGTTTTTGCAAGTGACGTAAGTTCACCCCGATGCATTGCATGGGTTGTAAAACCTGGCAACAGCAAAGTGGACATTAATATGGGGAAAATCAGTCCGGCATCAAGCAGGCGAAAGCCACGGGCGTAAATTCCTGCCTGCAAGGCACCGTCATCGTGCAGCATTTGCAGCATCAGCGCATCAATACGCGTGAAGCCAACCATCAACAAAGCCAACAGTGCATAGCCAAGGCTGCTGCGCAGAACGGAAAGCATGTTGAGCGGCGGCTCAAGCAGTTTTTCCTTCCCGGCGACAGGCATCAAAACACTGCGATGTACATTGATGACAATCAACAACAAGGCAAACAGATAGCCTCCGGTCTGACTTAATGCAAACCAGATAAGCCCATCCTTTCCTGAAAACCAAGAGCCTTGCAGCAAGAGCAAACACAGGAAAATGGCAAGCACACGGTCAAGCACCGAAAACCAGGCATCCGCGCGGCTGGCTCCACTTCCCTGTAAAAAAGCCCGAAACATTAAAATCCACTGCAGCAACAACTGGTTGATCACCACAATTCCGAGCAGTAACAGGGGTAATTGCTGACTCCAGGCAACCAGCATGGTAATCAACGCGTACACCATACTAAGCAACAACTTCACGGAAAATCCCGATTTCCAGAGTTGGCCCGGTGCCCGGCCCGCAGCCAATTCCCGGGTGATGAAACTGTTCATGCCCAAATCCATGAGCATGGTAAACAACAGACTGAAATTGAATACGATGAAATACGCCCCGTAAACAGACTCCCCCAACCTGTTCTGCACGGTGTTCTCCAAAATGAGAATCCAAAACGGCTTGATGAGCCAGTTCAATAACTGCAGCCAAAAAAGGTCCTTGAGAAATTTCTGTTGAATCACGGGTTGCCCCTGCGATGATACAAAAACTCCAGCCTTTCATGGCGTAATTTTGTGCGGTGCACGCAATTGAACCGTTTTATTTGTGGCAGCACCTCTACAATGCCAGTGAGGATGAGCGAAGTCCCTTTTATCAAAGGGAATACAGTGAGTTTGTGTTCAGCAACCGCATTTACAACCACCTGATCCACCCGCAGTGGGACGAATTTGGGGCGCAAACCCTGTACCTGAAAATCCTGTTCGCCGATTACGAACATCGTTTTGCCATCATAGAAATGATTGGCGAATGGAACGATGCCATCTACAACGACGTGATGACCTTAAAGCGTGAGGTGATTGAACCGCTGATGGAAGAAGGCATTGATAAATTCATCCTGATCGGTGAAAACGTGATGAACTTCCACTCCAGCGACGACTGCTATTATGAGGAATGGTATCAGGATGTGGAAGACGGTTGGATTGCGCTGCTGAATTTCCGTGAGCATGTGCTCGAAGAATTTCGCAGCAGCAGCATCGACTATTACCTGAACTTCGGCGGCGACCTGGACGAAATGAACTGGCGCAGACATACGCCCATGCAGGTGTATCATCTGGTTCGGGAAATCCTGTCCCGCCGATTGCTTTAGGTTTACTCGGCAATCACCACGGAGCGGTAGAAGTTGCCGGCTTCCGTGCGGATCAACAATACGTAATTACCTGGTTTCAGTCCTTCAAGGGGCATGCGGAGCAGCGCAGTTTTTTGGTTCCATGACCTAACCACACTTCCCTGCATGTTGTTCAGGCTGGCGCCCAACAACGCATGTCTTTCCGATTGTACCAGCAATTCCTTTCCCGCGGGGATGGGATATACACGTATGCCGGCAGCACTTGCCTCCAACACCCCGTCAGGGCCGGCAACATAAATGCGCAGTGTATCGTTGGAAGTGCATCCGATGGAATCAGCTACACGCAACTCCGCGCGCACAGTGCTGTTGTACCATGCAGCACCATAGGTATGATTTGGCTTTTTGGCGGAAGAAGTGTTTCCGTCTCCAAAATCCCAAGAGTACTTGGCAAGGGTGGTATCGGCAGGAATGAACTGGAATGCAACAACGCCATTGGCCACAAATCGGGGGTTGGGCAAGGCACGGTAAACCAGTTTTACCGCCGGTGCTTGCACCAAACACGCACCCAAACGACCGGAAACCATGAGCGAGTCGCCAGTCTTTGCAGCGGAAGGAAGTAACTCAAGACTTGTTTTTGTTTCAGTTCCAAGGATGTTCCCGTTGATACGCGTGAGGTAGCTTGCAAAACCAGAACTTACCGTATAACGCAAGGTATCACCGGCACAGAGTGCCTCGGGATTGCGGTCGTAATTCACCGTCAACGCAGGGGGAACATCCACCCTGATGGTAAAGGACCGCTGAAAATCCGGGCAAGCCAGATCGAAACTGTCTTTTACGACCAGGCGAACAAGTCCGGTAGCGGTAGGCTTTAGGGTATAGATGGTATCCTTGCTGAACGTGCCGCCCAAACTGGTACTGTAACGCGCGCCTGCAAGTCCGCGAATGACAACTTGGGTTTCGGCACCCAAACACACCGAATCAGCGTGCTGCACGGTGATGACACGACCACCACAACCCGGAGTGGAAGCCACCACAGCAGTATCTGTAGGACCACATGGCGCAGGGTTGATGCTTCTGAAGAAAAAGCGGTAATCGGAAGCGGCCTGTAAACCTGTAAACAAATGACTGCTGTCCGTGTCCGCAGCCTTCCATGTTTTTCCTGAATCTGCACTTACTTCAATACCAAGGGCAGTGCCTTGCCTGTTCCAAACAAAGCCAAGCCTGTCTGATTGCTGTACGCTTAAAGCCGGTGCTGGTGGCGAAAGACGCTCCTGCACAAAAACAGATTTAGCCGTGGAAAGCGGTCCAAGACATGCGTTTGCTGATTTGCTGCGCACCGTATAAATGGCATTATTCAGCGGACGAACATCATTGAATGAATTGCTTTTCTGAACAGCAAGCAGTTTCCCATTCCTGTAAAAAAGAAATGAATCTGCAAGTACATCACTTGCGGTAAGGGAAAGGACATCACTGCTGCACAGCGAGTCGGCAGACAACGACAATGCTGCTTGAGAAACCGGATGCCAAATCACCTTCACCGGCTGAGATGTAGCCGTACAAGCATTATTGGCGGTAACACGCACCACATAACTACCGCTGTCTTTCACGAAAACTGAAACGGCTGACCTGTTGAGTGAAGGCCAGAAATACGTTGCACCAGCTACCGTATTCGCCGTAAGCCTGAGGCTGTCACCCGGGCAAATGTTGACACTGTTGGGGCCTCCAATAACTGCCGATGGTGAAGATAAAACGCTGATTCTCACGGTATCGGGCCTGCTCCACCCTTTGCTGTTGCGCACGGAAAGTATACCCAATTTTGTTCCGGCCGATGTATAGGTAACCGAAGGGTTCTGACTGCTTGAGTTGTTGGGTGTACCGGTAGCGAAAGTCCAGGAATACACCGAAGGACTGTTGGTTCCGCTGCCACGGAACTGAACCTTATATCCGGTGCATGAGGAGGCAACATCTGCGGTAGCGTCGGCCACCGGGAGCAAGGTACTTGGGGCAAGCGTAAAACTTTTCGTGTAGATGCTGTCACCGCTGGATTGACCATTGTTGTTGGCTGCGTTCAAGGACACATAGAATTTAAGGGTACCCAAATTTGATGCAGGTGCTTTCCAGCTAAAACTCCAGGAAACGCTGTCAGAAACTACAGGACTGGAGCCTGTGCTGGTATGTTGGATGTACTCTCTGGTTTTTCCGGCAACACTGGTTGTGGCGCGTTGCACCCTGGTATTGGTAGCAGTGAACGTTCCTGCCGGATCATTGGCTGCGGTGAGGCAGGTAATCTGAAAACCGTAACGCGCCCTTCCCGATTCCCGGTACGTGATGGTTATGGTATAGGTAGAATCGGGAATATATCCATTGCCTGAAAATGCGCCGACAAACCTGATTTTACTCCATTTGAGTCCGGATGTGCGCAAAGTTCCGTTGTGACAGCCGGAAGTATTGCAGGTGTTTTCACCGGGAGCACCGGAATATCCGCCACCGGGTCCGCTGGTATTGGTGGATGCATTGTAGGCAAACACTAGCAGTAGCGCAGGGGCGAGGATGAGCAGTAGGTTTCTTTTCATAGAAGAATGTCTTTAAAGCAACAATTAAATGGCATCGGAACACGTGTTGTTTCATGCCTGAAGGTGAAACTTGGTAAACGCGCAACATTCACCGTTAGGCCTGAGTCATTCAACCGGGCATTTCCGAAAACACACTTAGGAAACAAAACTCCGGCGTAAATGTTCGGACATCAAAGTCGGGCGACCATGGCAAGCTTTAATTTGCGGGTGAAACGATGCTTAAAACAGAAGGATTCATCATTCGAAAAATTCCGTATGGGGACAACAGCGCCATCCTGAAGGTTTTCACACGAGAAGAAGGACTGATGAGTTTTATAGTGCATGGTATGCAGCGGAAGCAAGGCAGCAATGCACCGCGCAGTCAACTGATGAACCATGTTTCCCTGGTTTATTATCCTGGAGGTTATTCCAGCTTGTTGCGGGTAAAAGAAATTCAGGCCTCTGGAATCTATGCACCGTTGTTTCAAGATCCCATCAAAGTTCAGGTATTGTTGTTCTCTGCAGAATTGCTCAATCTATTGCTGGAGGAACGGGCCGCCGACCCCTCCCTTTTTGCCGCGCTGGAGGCCTACTTCAATCACCTAAACCACACGGAGAACTGCACCCTCTCGCCCTTGTGGTTTCTGTTGAACCTGTTGAAAAACCAAGGCGTGGCCCCTCACCTGCATTTTGACAACCATACCATAGGTTTCGATCCAAATTCAGGCAACATGATTCAGGACGAAACATTGATAGACCGCGCGCATTACCTCGGCATGCCCGGATGCCATCTGGCAAAACAATTAATGCATACAGACCTTGAAGCAATAACAGCCCTTGAAAGTACCGCTGAAGTGCGCACAGCAACCTTCGATCAAATACAGGTGTTTTGCGAACAACACCTGCTGCATGGCAAAAGGTTAAAAAGCGTGGAAATTATCCGAGAGGTGCTGAGGCATTGAGTGGCTGTTGCAACAGCTGTAGGGCCTGATCCACCATATTTACCGAACCAATGAACAAAGGAACCCGCTGGTGCAGTTCCGTTGGTTGCACTTCCATTACGCGTTTGACACCTGTGGATGCCTTACCACCTGCCTGTTCGACAATAAAGGCCATTGCATTGCATTCATATACCAAACGCAGCTTGCCATTTGGGGCCTTTGCCGTAGGAGGATAGATGAAAATTCCTCCCTTCAGCAAATTGCGGTGGAAATCTGCAATCAAACTGCCAATATACCGAGCAGCATAAGGACGGTTGCTCGGTTTATCGTGCTCCTTACAATAATTGATATACGCCTTTACCCCTTCAGGAAAATCAGCGTAGTTTCCCTCATTTACGGAGAATATCTTACCACTTTCAGGGATGCGGATGTCGGGGTGTGATAAACAAAATTCCTGAATTCCGTCATCCAGTGTAAAACCATTCACGCCTACACCTGTGGTATATACCAACATGGTGGAACTTCCATAAATAAAATAGCCCGAAGCAACCTGATGCTTGCCCATCTGTAAACAATCTTCCATAACAGGCGCTTTGCTGCTGTCGTTGCGGCGGTAAATCGAGAAAATGGTGCCGATGCTGGCATTCACGTCAATATTGCTGCTTCCATCCAATGGATCGATGGCAATGATGTATTTCTGGTCTGCCGACTGAGGAATCCAGGTCACATCATCGTCTTCCTCGCTCACCACGGCGCAAACTTCTCCACAACGAGCCAATGCATTGATGAACACTTCATTAGCTATCACATCCAGCTTCTTTTGCTCTTCGCCTTGTATGTTGCTGGTACCGTTATTTCCGAGGATGTCTACGAGCCCGGCCTTACGCACATCGCGGTTAACAATCTTCGCCGCAAGCTCCAGGGCTCTGAATATTTTACTTAATGAACCTTTGGCATCCTTGTACAATGCCTGCTGATCCACGATAAACTGCTCAAGGGTGGTAAAACCGGAATGTTTCATTTGGGTACGATGTAGGTTTATTTTGCGGGTGCAAAGGTACAAAACCCCGGAATTGATGAAGATATTCAAATTTGGCGGCGCATCCGTGCGTCATGCTGATGGCATACGCAACCTTACGTCCATACTGCAGGCGCATCAAGACGAATCGATACTTACGGTGGTAAGTGCCATGGGGAAAACCACCAACCAGCTGGAAGCCTTTACCGACGCTGTTTTTCTGCGCAATCCTAAGGCAGCTGTTATGTTGGATCAAATCAAAAGCTACCATTTTGACATCATCAATGCCCTATTTCCCGACCCAATTCATGCAGTATATAGT